>JAQCND010000292.1 GCA_028274765.1 Bradymonadaceae bacterium | reverse complement strand
GCGACCAGGCCGCCATCTGGTGCGGGCTCGCCATTTTGTTGATGGGCATTCCGAGCGCGCTCGGATTCAACCTGTGGAGCCACGTCACGCTCGAGATCGGAGGCGGCGAGAAAAACATCCTCTCCATTCTCGACCATGTCGTCACCAGTTACGCCCTACCGATCGGCGTACTCGGCGTGGCCGGCTACGCCGGATGGGCGGTCGATCCCGATGACTGGCGAGACGAGGTCTCGACCGATCCCTGGTCGACTCTTCTATTCGATGGATGGCTCTGGTTGGTGCGGATTGTCTCACCGGCGGCCATCCTGATCATCTTGTTCTCCAACGCGGGGCTGTTCGGATGACGAGCATACACGAGCTTGGAGCCGGTTGATCTCACCGCCTGCTCGTTTCCCCTCGATGCGAGGCATGTTCGATGGACATCCTCTGGACGGGCTTCGAACCCTTCGACGACCACGACTACAATCCCTCTCGCGACGCAGCTCGTCGTGCCCATCGGGCTACCTCCGAGACAGTCGCCTCTCGGTGTGAGATCGTGCCCGTACGGTACGAAGCCGCTGAGATGGGGATCGCACAAATCTTCGAGAGCCAACCGCCCCGTCTGGCCATCCACCTGGGGCTGGCCGCCTCGCGAGAGCACGTCTCGATCGAGCGGCGGGGCCGCAACGTGCCGGGGGAACGACCGGATGAAAGCGGGGCTTCCTGTGAGAGCCCCCTGGACGATGACGTCGAGGCGCTCGAGACGCATCTATCCGTCGAGCCGCTCGCCGACGAACTCGGCGAACATCTCCAGGGAACGACGTTCGAGGGCGTACGAGCGAGCAACGATGCCGGCACGTACGTCTGCAATGTCCTCTACTGCCATTCGCTTCGTCGGGCTCGGGAAGCACGAGCACGAGACGAGGACGTCCAGTCGCTCTTCATCCACGTACCGCCGTGCTCGCCCGACGACGCACGCGAACTGGGCGAGGCAATCTGGCAGGTGATCGAGCCGCATCTCGAGGTGAGCTGACATCGGAGAACTGACAAAATCCGCGCGCTCGTGTCGGCGATGCAGGTCCCCACATGTCCCACCATGGGAGCCCTGCAGCTCCGCCGCCGACCGATGCCATCCAGAGGGGTTCGTCTCGTCCGGTCGGGTCGAGACCGAACGAGAGGACGCGCCTCCCGCCACAACCCTGCGAGGTGCGTCGTCCCCCTCTGTTGTTGATCGTCGGCGGGAACGGTGGAGTTGTTGCGTGTTCGGGCGAAGACGGTCGAACATCTCGGAGGAGGCCATCGTGCGATGCCGTTCCGAGCTGTGATTGAATACACTGCACGCGCCATCGTCCGATCGAACGATACCGTCACCAACGATGGATGGCTCGCATATGTCCTGTTCACTCTGCAACACGGAGTCCGCAACATGATATTGATCGGAGGGGCTGGCGCCATGGCCGACGCCGCCAAGGCCATGCGCAAGATACAGAAGCGAATCGACCGACGGGCTTCCAAGACGCGTCGACGGGCGATGTCGGATGGAGACATCGTCGGCGCCAGCGGGTTCAAGCCGGAGCGCGTCGAGTTCGCCTGCGCGTACCTCTGTGGCACCTGTGGCTACTTGATCGAGCATCCGGCGGAGGCGAGCGAGGAGCCGCCCGCATCGTGTCCGGCATGCGGAGACGAGGGGGCCGTCGACCTCGCTATCGAGCCGCTGGCCGAACGAGTTCGACAGCTCGAAGCCGACGAACGGGCCAATGCTCCGACCTGGGTCAAACAGCTCGTCGGAGGAGGCACGAGCGGACTCATGGTCGCTCTCTGTGCGACGTGGTTCGCGACGGGCCATCCCTCGTACGGCATGGCGACCATCATGGCGGCGCTCTTTGTCGTGCCCCTGGCGTATGTCACGCTGCCGCGAGCCGCCTCGGTCTGGTTGCTCAGCGGTCGCACGCACCCGCCCCACCGCTGGCACGAACCGCTCGGATTGCCCGAAGCCGGGGCCGCTCCGAATCACACCCTCGATCGGCTCGAAGCCCGGGCGGTCGACGACACCCTCGAGGCGCCGATCAGCCAGCGAGAGTGCCTCGCCTATCAGGTGTGCGTCCTCTTCGACGTGTCGGGTGATGCTCGTCCCCCGGAGTGGGCCCTTCAAGAGCAACGAGCGACTTACACGAAGCTCGGCGACGCGCTGGAGCTCGACCCCGACGAGTTGTATCTAGAGTCGCCCGTGGAGCTCGTCGAGACGCTCGGTGAAGCGCTCGACTCCAGGCTCGACGACGCCGAAGTTGACAGCGCCAGCAACTACGACGAGCTCAAACAGTTCCTCCGCCAGCGGGGCCTCTTTTCGACCGAGGGTGAATTTCATCTCTACGAAGCCGTGCTCGAGCCCGGCGATCTCGTCCACGTCGACGAGTACGACGAGATGCACGTGCTGAGGCACGAGTCAGCGATGGAGACCGACGAGCTTCCCGATCTTCCGGAGATATCGGGGGAATGAGTCCGTCTGTATCGTCTGGGGATGAGTCGGAGGTACTCCGACATGTGGTCGTCCCATCATCGAGGAGCGGGCACGAGGTTTGTCGAGAACCGCGTAATGCCAAGCCGGCCGGGAGTCGATGCGCCCCGAGGCGACTCATATCGTCGTGGTGGTCATCGGAGGCGTTGGCCCCCGCTGCTGATGCTTTGAAACACTCTCAGTGCGCGCCCTCACTTCGGAAGCGATGCCGTTTGGATGCGACCGTCGCGCTCGACGATGACTCGGTAGCCATCTCCGCGCTCGTGCAGGGAGATCAGTCGATCGCCCCGCTCGAGCCCCGCCTGTTGAGCCGGAGAGGAGTCCCCGCGCATATCCAACACCCAGGCTCCTCGATCTTTGACCAGCGACACGCCGAGAAGGGATTCGAGTTTCGACCGAGACGTGACGCGATTCGGGGGGCGACTCGCCGAAAAGAGGGACTGGTCGAGACGCACGACGAATTCGCTCGGGTCGACCTCGTCCGTCTCCAACATGCGCTCGCCCTCCCCCTTGCGACTGTCGAAGGTGACGACGCGATACGAAGTGCCGTGTTCGAGCTCGATCTCGATGGGCCGATCGCCACTCGTGGTTTGAGAGAGGACGCGCCGATCGCCTCGCCACACCTGGATGAGTGCCCCCGGCACGGGCGTGCCAAACGCATCGACGGCAAAGATGCGATACATGCGTCTGGGCTCGATCGTCCACGTCTCGGTAGTCTCCTCCGAGCCCACCTCGAGTGTCATCGTATCCTGCACCGAATCGAGGGCGACCTTCAGCTCGTAGGTTCCGGGCTGCAACTCCTGGGTCCATCGTCGCTGGCTCGTGCCTTCGATCGGCTCGAGCACCATGTTGCGCCAGTTCTGTCCGCGGCGCCGTCGGGCCACGCTCGCCCGTTGCCACTGAGCCTCGCTCAACCCCTCGAGTCGGACGGTGACGGGGACGAAGGCGTTCGAGCCATCCCCGTCGTTGGCACCTCCCTCTCCGATGTCAGCTCTCTCCGTGCGTTGCAACTGCAGCGTCAGCGAGCGGCCCGTCTCGACGTCTTGCTCAAAGACTCGTGTAGCACGACGCGCTCCCTTGGAGGCGGAGAGTCGATAGGTGCCGGCGGGGAGGGCCCGGAGCGTGGTCGTCCCCTGGGGATCGGTCTGTTTCTGGAGGTGGACGAACCCGATCTGACGGCGGGACAACCGCACGTCCGCCTCGGAGACGGCTGTCCCCGAAGCGTCGACCACCGAGACGTCGAGCGGGGCGGCGGGTTCGAGCGGGAGGCGCCGAGGAGACCGGGCCGACGCATCCCCCTCGGTTCGCTCCTCGAAGGTGAGGGTCTTCCAGTAGCCGAGCGACTGCTCCGGAGCGCGTGCCATCACTTCGTAATCTCTCAGGGGCTCGTCGTTGAGCGTTACAACCTCGGAGGTTGGGAGCGCCGTGTGCCCCTCGGGATCGGTTCGTCTCGCCTCGGGCGGCCAGAGTCCTGGCGCTCCGACGAGGACCAGCGAGAAGAGCCCCTCTCGACTGTCGGGATGGACGAACTGGACGAGTGGGCCCGAATCGGAACGGCGGATCGGACGGCCCGAGTCGGTTTGGGATGACGCTGTCGTTTGGCTGGATGACACACCCGCGTCTGGCGTCCGATTCGACGACACCAGCTCCGAAGGCATCTCCGAGCCTCCACACATCGCGCCCAGCATGGCGCCGGTGAGACCGAATGAAATCGCCAGAATAGCCCAGTAGATGTGGTGTCGCCGCGTCTCATCCATACGTCGTGATGCAGTACTCGCGGGAGCGCGTCCCGTGGCATGAGTCCAGTCGGACCGGAGGAGAAAACCTCGATCACCGGCGTCTCGAACACGAACGCCGACCAGATTAGTTCAAACAGTGCGATGGACCAACCGCCAGAACGACCCACTCGGCAGGCGATCGCCTGTGAACATGTCCTCCCTCGTGGTCGCCTCGCCCCTCCCCACAAGGAGTCGCTGACGCGACGTGTCAGCAGACAGCTCACATCGAGAACGTATCGAGGCGCTCCAGGCGTCGGCGCTCCACTGTATCGAATCGGGGCGCGAGCATCTTCCAGCCGGCTTCGGGGCGTTCGGCGGTCGCTCTGGACGCGTTCGACGTAGACGCCACCGGAGATGCTCGTCGAGGTTATGGCGCATCCTCTCGAGCCGCAGAGGACGACGTGGAGAGGGAACCTCCGTGTCGAGGCACACGCCGATCGCGATAGATGTCGACCATCCTTGAGATAGAACGACGTCATGCCCGTCCCGCCTCCGACGCTGCCCTCCTCGACGGGCCCGCTCTCGGCCTCGCACAAGGCCTGGTAGACGTCCGATTTGTCGATGGAACGCACGACGATGTTGTTGAGATGCGAATCGTCGCACTCGCCGACCAGCGGAATCATCACGTCCGGCTTGTCGGACAGATCGGGAAAAGTTTCGAGCATGTACTGGACGGTCGCCCTCGAGACGATGCCCACGGCATGGGTGTTGGTGAGCATGATCGGCGACTCGATGACGCCCCACTCCCGCACCTGGGTCAATCCCGACACCTCGCCGCCCCCGTTGAGGATGAACGACCCACTGATGACGCGATGGGCGAAGATGTTGTCTTCGATCGGCCAGATCGCCGTGACGCCGGTCCGCACCGTCCCCGGGCCCGATTCCAGGGGATCGTCGAGGTGGAGGAGCGTCGTGTGCCCGACGCGGCCCCCCTCGACATCCGTGATCGCGTTGTACGGTCCGGGCTCGAACAAACCGAGAGAGAGGCCGAGGTCGCGCAGACGGGGTCGAGTCATGAGGGCCCGAGAGGATCGAAACGGGGCAAAGCGTCGGTGAGTCGAGGGGAGCGCGAGCGTTAGTTCAGCGACGTCGAGACAAGAGGTTGAACATCTCGCCCGGCTCCTCCCGGCGTATCGGAGCGCATGCGACCCAGAGCCGGCGCGAGTATCACGCCGATGAGGGCGCGATACGAGAGGCCGGCGGCCTCGGCGATCACGGGAAGATCCGACCAGCCCGGCACCAACCCCGGGAGAGCATTGCACTCCAGAAAATGGATCGTCCCGGAGGCATCGAGACGGAGATCGATACGGGCGACATCACGACATCCCAGTGCCCCAAACGCCCGTCGAGCGACCTCGCGCAGCTCTTGTTCGCGTTCTGTCGAGACGGGCGCTGGAACCTCATAGCGCACCTCGTGCCTCCGCTCCGGGACGATTTTCCTCTCGTACGAGTAGACGGGACGCTCGTTGCCATCGGCAAAAGTGATCTCCATCGGAGGGAGCGCGCGCACCGTCGGCTCGCCGCTCTCAGTCGAGGGCGAGGTCACCAGTCCCACGGTAAGTTCGCGGCCGGAGAGATAGGATTCGACTATTGCGCCGGCGGGATAGGCGTCGGCGACGTGTCGAGCTCGCGCATCGAGAGCCGCCCGAGACTCGACGACTCCCTCGGCGTCGATCCCCTTGGAGCTCCCCTCGGCTCGGGGTTTGACAATCGCCGGAAGTGAACATGAATCGGGGATCTTGTCGTCGGCGTCCGCGAGGATGGTACACGGAGGCGTCGAGAGTCCGGCCTGTTCGACGAGGGTCTTGGCCCACGACTTGTCGAGTGTAGCGAGCATCGTACCCGCCCGAGAACCGGTGAAGGGGATGGCCATCGCCTCGAGAATCGAGGGCACGAGCACCTCGCGATTGCGGCCCCCACGATCCTCGGCGATGTTGAAGACGACGTCTGGACGATCGGCGGTGATATGCTCGACGAAGCCGTGGGTGGCCTCGAGAGGGACAACCTCGAGATCGTAGGACGTCAGGGTGTTGCGAAGACGTCGAAGCGTCGAGAGATTGTCGAATGCTGCCTCGAAGTCGTCGTTGCCCTCGATGCGCTGACGATTGTAGGCGAGTCCGATACGAATCGGCTCGTGGCGACGTTCGACCGTGTGAGTCGAGCTCAGCAGCTCGCCGTCGGCGGACGCCCCCGACCGGTCGCGATCGTGTTCGACGATGGGATCGGCCTCGAGGTTGTAGCGTTCGATGGCGTTGCGAAGCACGTAAGCCAGAGTCGATTCGGGGGTCTCGATCCCCTCGCGGTGGGCGGCCCGATAGAGAGGGGCTCCGGGCTCGAGGCTCGGAAGAGCATCGATCTCGAGGAAGGCGATCGTACCGTCGGGGGCCACCCGATAGTCGAGGCGCGCCAGGTCGCGGACACCGAAGGCCTCGATGAGCGACCGCGAGGCCTCGACGATCCGGGCCCGTACGTCACCGGAGAGATCGGCGGGCACCTGGACCTCGACTGCCTCCGGTTGCTCGTGTTTGCGATTGTAGTCGTAGAGGTCCGTGGCCGTCTCGTCGGAGTCGTCGTCGAAGCGATACCCACACGGAGTGAGGACCCCGTCGGTGGCCGGAACCGAACCGGCCAGAAAGGGAACCGTGACATCGATACCCTCGACGAATTGCTCGACCAGCACACCCTGGGGGAATTGTTCGAGCGCCTCCGCCAGACGATCGGAGACATCGTTGGAACTACGGAGGATCGCCTGCTCGGAAATCCCCATCGAACTTCCCTCGAAGTTGGGCTTGACGATCAAAGGGAGCGACTGGGGATCGAACACGTGCGAGTCTCGCTCGGTCAAGAGGCGAGCTGGAGGGGTCGGCACGCCGACCTCGCAGGCGATGCATTTGGCGAGGTACTTGTCGAGCGTCACGGTACAGGTTCGAGGGCCCGAGCCCGTGTAGGGTATCCCGAGTTGCTCGAAGAGCATCGGAAAGCTGGCCTCTCGACAGACGCCCCGTTGCCCCTCGGCCGTGTTGAAGACGAGATCGGGCTCGAGGCGGCGCAGCGAGTCGATGACTTCGGAGACGGGACGAGTCACCTCGAGCGGAACGACCTCGTGGCCGAGACGCT
>JAQCND010000289.1 GCA_028274765.1 Bradymonadaceae bacterium | reverse complement strand
TCCCGCCCCCTCGAACTCTCCCTGATAAGCCAGGCTGGAGGGGTAGTATCGATCGCTGACGACAGCGCGCCCGTCGTCGAGCGCGGGTTCGATCTCGGTTCGAAGGTGGTCGATGCGGTCGGCCGCAAACATCAGCGCCAGGGCGTCGTCATCGATGGGGGCGACGCCTCCCGAGGGATCGGGGGCAACGACCCGCTGGGCGAGCATCTGTCGCAGCAGCGCGCCGATCGGTCCATCCGAAGGTTCTCGCGTCTGGATGGCAGGTCGATCGCGTTGGCGCAGACGTTCGACGAGGCGTCGGGTTTGCGTGGTCGTCCCGGCGCCGTCGAGCCCTTCGATGACGACAAAAGGGGGGCGATCGTCAGGCCACGTCGGCATGGTTGCGTCCTGAGGGGCGAGTCTCGGCGAGGGGAGAGGAGTGAAGAGCGGTCGATACCTATCGCGTCAGGATTGTGAGAGCTTCGAGATGGTACGTCCGCGGGAACATGTCGAAGAAGGTGAGCTCGCGGACGGTCCAGCCGCCTTCGGCGAGTGTCTCGAGGTCGCGCGCCAGCGCCGGCGGCTCGCACGAGACGTAAACGATGGTCGAGGCATCGGCGTCGACCAGTTCCTCGCACACGAAGGAGGCGCCACTTCGAGGGGGATCGAGGACGACGGTATCGAACCCGAGATCGTCCCCCACGAGCCAGTCGCGGTATCCGTCGGAGAGATCGGCCTCGACGAACCGGAAGCCCTCGAGCTGGACGAACGACGCCAGCGTCGAGGCCATCTCGACGGCAGCCGACGTCTGCTCGAATCCAACCAGCTGATCGACGGTGTCCCGGAGCGCAAACGAGAGATTGCCCGCCCCACAGAACAGCTCCAGCACGTGATCGCCCCCCTGCTGTTCGACGGCTTCGCGAACGTGGTCGGTCAGTTGGCGATTGATAGCGGGGTTGGCCTGGCGGAAGAGGCCGGCGGGAAAGCGAATGGTCTCGACGGGGGAGTCGGCGATCACCTGGCTGCCATCGACCGAATCGTCGCCGATCACCCATTCGCGATCGTCGCCGATGACGCGCACCCCCCGGACCGACTCGACCGTCTCCAGATCAGCGGCGAACTCGCGCAGGGAGGGAGGGGGATCGCCGGTCCACTGATCGGGGACGATTGTGACGACTACACTCGAGTCGTCGGCCGTCTCGAACAAGATGTCGGCGTCGCCGACGTCTTCGAGGGCCGTCTCGAGGTCCGCTCGCGCCTCGTTGAGGGGCTCGGTCGCGACGAGACAGTCGTCGATGGGGACGAGGTCGTGACTCTCGGCTTCGAAAAATCCGGTCGACCATTCGGTACGATCGATCTCCGGAGTCCGGCGCCGGTGCATTTCGATGCGCGATCGGTATCGACGATCGTCGGGGGCTTCGACAACCTCCGGTTCGGGAAGCTCGAGGTTCCCGATGTGTTCGAGGTTGTCGACGGCCGTCTCGACTTTCAGTTCTAGCTCCCGCTCGCGAGGCATGTGCCAGAACTGGCATCCCCCACATTGCTCGAAGTAGGGACAGTCCGGCTCGATGCGATCCTCGGAGGTCTCGATCCACTCGATGGGACGGCCACGAGCATAGTTCGTGTGCTCCTCGGTGATCTCGATCTCGACGCGCTCGCCGGGAATGGTTCGAGGGACGAAGACGGAGCGCCCCGTCTCGAGTGTCCCCACGCCCGTTCCGCCGTGCGCCATGCTTTCAATATCGACAACGTGAGTCTCCGACGACGTGGCCATGGTTTGCTATCTCTTGAACCTCGATGAACTCCATTGTAGAGTGCCGACGGTAGTTGGATTCGCTTCGACTTTCGACGGCTTTCCAGGCATTCCATGTTCCGTGTGACCGCCTCGCTTCGCTCGATCGTTCTCCTCACCTGCGCCCTCCTCCTGCCGTTGACGATGCTCGGTCTCGGATGTGACGAGGACGCCCCCCCCGAGACTGACAAGCCCGAGAAGGCCGATCCACCGCCGAAGCAGGATACAGCCCCTTCGGGCCCATCCGAAAAGGCCATCGAGGACGCCGAAGACAGGGCCGTGGGACTGGCCGTCAGTCGCTTCGACCGCGCTCAATTTATCAGCTCCAATCTCGAGGCGGCTCAGGAGGAGGACGAACCCAGTCGCCCCACGCCTCGCAAGACAACGGGGTCGCTCGAGCCCAAACAGCTCCGCGAGGTCTTCGGTCAGCACAACTCCGCCATGCAGAGCTGCTACGAGCGAGAGCTCAAGAAGGACTCCAATCTCGAGGGCACCGTCGAACTGTCACTCACCATCGCGACCAACGGCTCGGTCCGCCGCACTCGCGTCACGGGAGGCGATCTTCGCAACGACCAGGTGCATGAATGTCTCAAAGAGAACGCCCGACAGTGGACGTTCCCCGAGCCGGAGGGAGGAGCCGCGAAAGTGCGAAAACCATATTCGTTCGCCCCGAACAGATAATCAACAGCGGGCGGCGAGCGCCGAAGGGCGAGAGAGGAGCTAGAAGATGCTTTCGAGCTTTGTCTCGGTCTTCTCGTCATCCCCCGACGCCGTCGTATCGTCGGACTGGGATGGCGCCGAATCGTCCTCCGAGTCATTCGACGAGCCGGCCTGTCGAGCCGGTCGGCGTCTCGTCTTTTCGCGCCTCTGTTGCTGTTGCTTCTCCTCGATGGCGTCGGCGACGTCCCGGGACCGCATCAACACGTCGGCTCCATACGTCGCGGCTCGTCCCACCAATTCGGCGCTTCCCGTACGCTCTTCGTCGTCTGACGACTCTCCGGACTGCGTATCGGACGTGTCGTCCGTGGCTACGATCGGCTCGACCGATGGTCCATTGCCGTTCGCCCCGTTCGTGGTGTGTCCTGAACGGGCCCGGGGCGTTTCGGCGGCCGCTTCCTTAGAGGTGTTGCCCGACAGCCCTCCCATCTCGAAGGCCCAGTAAGCGCCTCCCACGAGCCCACCGGCGAGGAGCATGACGACCGCCAGGGCCAAAAGGCGATAGATGGGGAATTCGGACCACGTGCTCCACTGTACGGTCTGTCCCCCGGGCACCGTATCGCGGACGGTATCATGGGGATCGATGGGCGTCTCGGTGGCCGCTGCGGCCTGCTCGACCTCTCCGCCATCGAGCGCCTGAGTCTTGGCGTCGCGCAGTTCGTCGTCCATCTCGAGCCGACCGGATTCTTTGCCGGCCTCTTTGCCCTCCTCGTTTTCGGGCGTGACGAGCTGGTCGCGATCGATTTGATCGGCGGGAACGACATCGAACTGATGAGGAAACAGCTCTTCGTCGACGATCCGTCCGAGCTCTTGTTCGACGCTCCGCATCGAGGCCGGCCGGTCGTCGGGATCCTTGGAGAGCATCTCGAGGACCAGCACGTCGAGATCGTCGGGGATGTCGAGCAACCCCGGGAGTTTCCGAAGGGGACGGACGTCGCTCTGCATGTGTTTGACGGCAAATCCCATCGAGGTCGAGGCTCGATGGGGAAGGACGCCCGCGACCA
>JAQCND010000275.1 GCA_028274765.1 Bradymonadaceae bacterium | reverse complement strand
CGCCACCTCGTCTCTCGCGGGCCGCACACGGTGCTGTTTCACTGGATCGGGGATCGCATTGCACGAACCGTCGCCACCGCGGCCAGCCGACGGGATTGGGAGGTCACGCGAGAGTCCTTTGGTACGACCCTCACGTTTCGCGAGACTCCCCCCCACGAGGTCTGCGATCTTCTCGATGCACTCGCACAGCGAGAGTACGACGACCTCGAGTTGGCCCGAGCCCAACCTCGGGAGGCCAAGGTGCTCGACAAATACGACGCGTATCTCCCCGACGCCTTCCTCGACCGAGGGTATGCCCACGATCACCTCGACGTCGCGGGGACGGCCGAGTGGGCGTCGACGGTCCTCGATGAGCGCAGAGGTTGAAGCGCCGGAGACTCACTCCGAGGAGACCGGTTGTGTGAAGACCACGCCCCGGTTGTCACCCGATTCCGGGTTGTCGGGGTCCTGGACGGCCCCTTGTTGTGAAAGAGTCCGAGTCTGGATGACCCCGTTGACCGCGACTCTCATCGTCGTCTGAATGTAGACGGGCGAGCCATCTAAGAAATTGCCGGCGAGAAACTGACCGATACTCGCCCGAACCTTCCAGAGGCCATCCATCGCGTGGGGGAGCCATCGCATCGCCCAGCCGAGGTCCCGGTCCGTCCGAAGATGGCGGTAGCCGCCCTCGGTGGCACAGGCCAGCCGGGCGTAGCCAGCCACGGGTCCGAATCGGCCGTTCGGCCCTCGCTCGCGCATACAGTACTTGTTGGGCGTAAAGGAGCCATCGCTCGGATTGCCACTTCCGGCCTCCGGGGTTCCACTCCTCTGGGTGACGTCGCCACCTCGAGTGTCAGCATATCCGTGCACCTCGCGGCAGGTCTCGTAGGATCGGCAGTCGGATTCACTGCTGCAGGTGCTCTCCTGCGAGCGGTAGTATTCGGGGTCGTCGCGGAGGAGCTCGTCGCGCGTCTGCTCGCCCCGAGGTTCGATGGCGGGATCGAGCTGGACGACGAAGACGCGGACGTCGTTGTCGCGCGCCTTCTGGATGACCTTGGCCGGGTTGGTGCCACTGGCCTCGACGGGCAGATCCGGCGGCCCGTCGACCAGCACCGTCAGGAACTTCCCACCCCCGGCGTCCGTATAATTGTCGAGGGTCAGACTGATGGCTTGCCAGACGCTGGCGCGGCTGCTGGGCTCGTCGACGGTGGCACTGAATTGATCGTTGATGACGTCGCCGACGGTCTCGTTGTCGCGCGTCCAGACCTTGCCGTCCTCGCCGGTGGCTTCGTCGACGAGGCTGATGGGTCGATTGGACCCCTCGATCTCCCAGAATCCGAACCGCGTCGGCGTCCCCTGGGCTTCGGCCTGGTTGGCCACCGCACGCCAGTTGGGAAGCATCTCCTGGAGGGCGCCGGCGCGGCGCGAGGCCGAGTCGGAGGCGAGATTGGGATTTTTAGGCGAGGTGGGGGGAGGCACTTCCGCCTGGCCGTCGCCGTTGGCGTCGTAATACGCGTTGCGTCCCTCTTGAGATGGGTAGAATCCGGCGAGGCTGGCGGTGTTTTCGATCAGCAGGCCGAACCGCTGGGGCGTGTCCTTCTGCGAGGCGTATTCGACGTTCTGGACCGAGGTGGACGTCTCGGTGTCCGAGATCTTTGCATCGTCGAATCGAACCTGTTCAGATGAAAGTTCGACCGGCTCCTCTCCGACGATATCTCCCTGAGCGATGGGCTGATTCTCCTCGGTGACGAGCGCAAAGCGCATCGCCAGATCACCATTCGAGCCCCTGGGATTGTTACACTGGCCCTGGATCGTGGTGAAGCCGGCCGTCGAAATCGTCTCCAGCGTGCCTCGAAGTCGATTTGCATCCGAACCATCACTTCCTCCGCCACAGGCAGTGCCTGCGACGAGACTCATCGCCATGGCAATTGTCCATATCGAACGATACGGCATCGCAATCCTCCCCATGATTGTGGAGATGATTCAAATATATCGATGTTCTATCGTCACAGCACACCTTAAAACGTCTCGCTTCTCGGGCCAAGCTGGCTAGACGTAGGCGCTCCGGACAATATCCAGGTTTGACATCAGCTCCTACCCGACTCCGAGCATCTCGGCGACGTCGGGATACTTGTCCTTGTAGACTTCGAGCATCATCTCGTAGATGACCTCGTCGTCTGGGACTTCGCCGATGTCGCTGGAGGCGCGACTCCGGAAGTCGTCGACGATGTTGCGCACGGGATTGCGGTATTCCTCGTCGATCGTCCAGAAAAAGGCCGCCAGACGCGAGACGTCTCCCTGCGGTTCGATGGTGTAGTCGACGACCTTCTCGAGGTCCTCGCCGCGCCCTCGCTTTTGGGCGGCGTC
>JAQCND010000267.1 GCA_028274765.1 Bradymonadaceae bacterium | reverse complement strand
GGAACGAGCGGAGGGGCGGAGACGGCCTCCTCGTCCGGGTCGGGCGCCTCGACGTCGAAGCAGTACACCTGTCCGATGCACCCGGACGTACGCTCCGACAGTCCGGACGACACCTGTCCCATTTGTGGCATGGATCTGGTCCCGATGGACGAAACCGACGGAGGAGATGAATCCTCGATCCCGTCGCTAGAGCTCTCCGACCGGGCCATCGAAGTCGCCAAGATCCGCACGCAGAAGGTCGATCGGCGGCCCCTGAGACGTGAGGTCGAGACGTACGGTCGCGTCGAAGTCGCCGAGGCATCCGAGACCGACATCACCTCCTGGGTGCGCGGTCGCATCGAGCATCTCGACATCCGAGCACGGGGGCAGCGCATCCGGCGGGGCCAGCGCATCGCTCGTCTCTACAGCCCCAAGCTCGAGTCGGTTCAGAAGGAGCTGCTCCAGGCGCTCGAGACCGCTGAACAGGCGAGTGACGAATCGGGCTCTTCGGCACGGCAGCGGTCGGCCCAGTCGGCCGTCGACGCGGCGCGTTCTCGCCTCCGCGTGCTGGGGATGAGGGAGAAGCAGATCGATGCCATCGCCGAGAGTCGCGAGGTGCGCGAGGTCGTCGACGTCTACGCCGAACGCTCCGGCACTATCCGCGAGCGCCACGCCTTCGAGGGCGACTGGGTCGATGTCGGCGATGCCATCGCCTCGCTCCACGGGCTCGATACGGTCTGGGTCCAGCTCGACATCTACGAGCGCGATCTTCCCTTTGTCGAGGAGGGCATGCCCGTGACGCTCACGTTCCCCAACCGGCCCGACGTCGAGCGCAAGGGACGTATCGCGTTCATCGACCCGGTGATCGATCCCAAAGACGGCACGGCCCGGGCTCGGGTCGTGGTCTCCAACGAAAATGGGCGACTTCCCCCGGGGACCGACGTCCGTGCCGAGATCGAGGCGAGCCTCGAGGGCGATTCGCCTCCGCTGTCGGTCCCCGAATCGGCCGTGCTCTGGACCGGGAAGCGTTCCGTCGCGTACCGCTACGATCGTTCGGGCCAAAACCCCGCCTTCGTCCCGGTCGAGGTCGAGCTGGGCCCGAAGGCCGACGGACGGCGTGTGATTCGCAAGGGGCTCTCTGAAGGCGACGAGGTCGCCGTCCACGGGACCTTCCGGATCGACGCCGAGCTCCAGATCCAGGGCGAATCCTCGATGATGACGGGACTTCCCCCCTCGCAGCGACTCGCCGACTCAATCGAAGTCCCCGAGGACGGCAAGGAATTCGAGCCGGGGATTCCCCCCGACAAGGTGCCCGAGGGCGTCTGGTACTGTCCGATGGACCCGTCGCACTGGGCGCAGGGCAAACAGGGCAACGGCGAGTGCCCGATCTGCGGCATGAATCTCAAACAGAAGGGCGACTCTGGCGGAGGGAACGGGCACGATCATTCGCATGGAGACGATTCGACGCCAGATGGCTCGAACGAGGAGCGTTCCAGCCCCATCGAGGTGCCCGACGAGGGCAAGGAGTTCGATCCGGGGATTCCGCCCGACAAAGTGCCCGAGGGCGTCTGGTACTGTCCGATGGATCCGTCGCACTGGGCGCAGGGCGAGGAGGGGGACGGCGAGTGCCCGATCTGCGGGATGAACCTCGAAGAGAAGGGATCGTCCCAGGGCGAGGGCGCTCACGGCCACGACCACGGAGGGGGACAGTGATGAGTACGACGACTCACGATCCCGAGTCCGATGGAGTCCCAGAAGGCAACGGCGAGGAGGGCGACCGGCACGATTCGGACGTCTCCTCGTTCTACCACTGGCTCGTCTCCTTTCCGATCCACCAGAAAGTCCTCGTCTTCGCGGTGTTTTCGCTCCTGGTCGGGTGGGGACTGTACGTGGCGCCATTTCAGGTGGATCTGCCGATCGAGCGCGATCCAGTCCCGGTCGACGCGATTCCCAACATCGGCGAAAACCAGCAGATCGTCTTCACCAAGTTCCCCGGCGGTTCACCGCAGGACGTCGAGGACCAGGTCACCTATCCACTCTCGACGGCGCTCCAGGGCATCCCCAAGGTCAAGGAGATCCGGAGCCGGAGCATGACCGGTTTCTCGATGATCTACGTCGTCTTCGAGGAGGATGCCGGTTTCTACTGGTCGCGGTCGCGGATCGCCGAGAAGCTGGCAAGTCTTCCGGAGGGGACGCTTCCAGAGAATGTGACGCCGTCGCTCGGCCCCGACACGACGCCTCTGGGCCAGATCTTCTGGTATACGATCGAGGGGCGTACGCCGGAGGGCGAGCCCACCGGAGGATGGGATCTCCAGGAGCTTCGAACCGTCCAGGACTTCTATGTCAAATACGCGCTGGCCTCGGCCGACGGCGTCTCCGAGGTCGCCTCGGTCGGTGGATACAAACGTGAATACCAGGTCGAGGTCGACCCCGATCTGATGCGAGCGCGAGACGTGACGCTCGGCGACATCGAGGAGGCGGTCCGCGAGTCGACCGAAGAGGTCGGGGCAGGCACCATCGAGATCACGGGCGTTGAATATTTGGTGCGAGGCATCGGATTCGTCGAAAACAAAGAGGACATCGCGCAGACGGTGGTCGCCCGCCGAAACGGCACGCCCATCCAAGTCGAGGACGTTGGGCGCGTCGTCGAGGGGCCGGCTGACCGTCGAGGCGTGTTGACGCGCGGTGGGGTCGAGGCGGTGGGAGGCGTGGTGGCCGCTCGCGAGGGGGCCAATCCCCGTCAGGTCATCGAGAGCGTCAAACAAGAGATCGACAAGATCGAGGACGGCCTCCCCTCACGGACGCTCGAGGATGGCACCGAGTCTCAGCTTCAGATCGTGCCGTTCTACGACCGAACCGATCTGATCAATCGAACGGTCGGGACGCTCGAGACGACCCTCTACCAGCAGGTGCTGGTCGTCATCCTCGTGGTGTTGTTGATGATGCTGCACCTGCGATCGTCGGTGCTGATCTCGTCGCTCCTGCCGCTGGCGGTCCTGATGGCGTTCGTGGCGATGAAGTACACGGGCGTCGAGGCCAACGTCGTGGCCCTGGCCGGGATCGCGATCGCCATCGGGACGATGGTCGATCTGGCGATCATCATGACCGAAAACATCGTCCAGCATCTGGAGCGAGACGACGAGGGCGACGAGCCCCTGGCGGCCATCAAACGCGGAGCGGCCGAAGTCGCCCCCGCCATCTTGACGGCGATGACCGTGACCATCCTCAGCATCTCGCCGATCTTTCTGCTGGGCGGCCAGGAGGGGCGGATGTTCGGGCCGTTGGCTTACACGATGACGTTTGCACTGGCGGCGAGCATCGTCGTCTCGCTGGCGGTGATTCCTCCTCTGGCGTACCTGCTGATGGGCGTTCGTATCCGGCGGACGTGGGTCCAACGGGGACTCGAAGCGGCGACCATCCCCCTCGGCATTGCAGCGGGGCTCTATGTCCAGTGGTGGATCGGCGTGTTGACTGTCCTCTTCGGGGGCGCGCGCCTCGTCGATGCCTGGCTCGACGCACACGACTACGATCCCATCGTCGATTGGACCGCCGAACACCTGGAGCCTCGTTGGCCGACGGCCACGGCACGACTGCGCGAATGGAAAGACAACCGTGGACTCGTCGAGGGGCTCGTGCATGTGTTGATTGGCATCGTCGTCATCCTCGCGGTGGCCTCGCTCCTCACTCACAACTGGATGCCGGCGGGGGCCGCAGCCGGATGGTGGGCCAACTTCGGGTTCGTGGTGATGGTGCTCGCCGTCGTGCTCGGCGGGTTCTGGCTCTTCCGGCTCGGCTACGAGACGCTGCTTCGCACCATCCTCGCCTACAAGCCGCTCTTTGCGTTACTGCCGGTGGGACTGGTCGCCGCGGGGTTGTCGATCTGGCTCGGGTTTTCGACGGCCTTCTCGTTTCTCCCTCAGAGCGTCCTCGACTCGGGGGTCGGCCAGCAGCTCGACGAGACCTTTCCCGGCCTCGAGCGCGAATTCATGCCGGATCTCGACGAGGGCTCGTTTCTCTACATGCCGGTGACGATGCCCCACGGGTCGCTCGGCGAGGCCAAGGAGCTGGTCAAGCAGACCGACATGATCTTCGAGCAGATTCCCGAGGTCGAGGAGTCGATCGGCAAGATCGGCCGCGTCGACAGCCCCCTCGATCCGGCCCCGATCGGGATGCTCGAGACCGTCGTCCACTACAAGCCGGAGTATCGCCAAAATGATCAGGGGCAGCGGCTGCGCTTTGCCGTCGACGACGAGGGGCACTTCATCCGCGACGAGGAGGGCCATCTCGTCGAAGACCCCGATGGTCAACCCTATCGCAACTGGCGCGATCACATCGAACGGCCCGACGACATCTGGCAGGAAATGGTCGACGCCACCGAAGACGTACCGGGACTGACGTCGGCCTCCAAACTCCAGCCGATCGAGACGCGACTGCTGATGCTCCAGAGTGGCATCCGGGCGCCGGTCGCCGTGCGCCTCCAGGGGACGGATCTCGAGAAGATGGGCGAGACAGCCGTCCAGATCGAGGAACTGCTGCGCGATCACCCGATGGTCAATCCCGGAACGGTCAACGCCGATCGGCCGGTCGGCAAGCCGTATCTCGAGATCGTGCCGGACCGCGACGAACTGGCGAGGTGGGGCGTGACGATGGATGAGTTCCAGTCCGTCGTGCAGACGGCCATCGGGGGCAAGAAGGTCGCTCGGACCATCGAGGGGCGCGAACGCTACGACATCCGCGTCCGCTACCCCCGCGAGATGCGCGACGATCCGGAGGCGATCGGCGAGGTGCTGGTGCCGACCTCCGACGGCGAGCACATTCCGCTCGAGCGAGTGGCCGATATCGAGTTCGAGCGCGGGCCCGAGGGCATTCGCAGCGAAGACGGCTATCTGACGACGTACGTGATGTTCGCCTCCGCCGACGAGTACGGTCAGATCGAGACGGTCAACGCCTTGCGCGAGTCGATCGAGAAGGCCATCGAACGGGGCGAGGTCGAGCTAAAGGCGGGGACGAGCTTCGATTTCGCCGGTCAGTACGAGCAGGCCAAGCGGGCCGAAAAGCGGCTGCAGCTGCTGATCCCGCTCGTCGTGCTGGCGATGGTTCTGTTCGTCTACCTGCGGTTCGGTCGCATCTCGACGGCGCTCTACATCTTTCTCGGCGTGACGGTGGCCTTCAGCGGCGGGTTCTTGCTGCTGTGGGCCGTCGGCCAGCCGTGGTTTCTGGACGTCTCGTTGTTTGGCGACAATCTGCGCTCGATCTTCCAG
The DNA here is from genome assembly GCA_028274765.1 of Bradymonadaceae bacterium. Classification (GTDB taxonomy): domain Bacteria; phylum Myxococcota_A; class Bradymonadia; order Bradymonadales; family Bradymonadaceae; genus CAJXPB01. Next base: position 10,732 of record JAQCND010000267.1, on the reverse strand, counting down.
ATGCAGTCCTACAAGTTGAGTATCGCCGTCTGGGTGGGATTTCTGGCGCTACTCGGCATCGCCGCGCAGGATGGCATCGTGATGGCGACGTATCTCGATCAGCGCTTCGAGGCGGCGCCGACCGAGTCGATCGACGCAATCCGCGACCGCGTCGTCGAGGCGGGCAAACGGCGGGTGCGTCCCTGTTTGATGACGACGGCGACGACGATTCTGGCGCTGCTCCCGGTGCTGACGAGCTACGGGTCGGGCTCGGGCGTGATGATTCCGATGGCGATTCCGATCGTCGGTGGAATGGCGATCGCGCTGATTACGCTCTTTGTCGTGCCGACGGCCTACTGCTGGACGGCCGAATGGGGGCATCGACTCGGGTAATATCGGTCTCGGTCCGCTCGTCTTTCGGCTATCCGTACGGAAGAGAGTGTTTGGAGGGGGAGGCTCGGGGCCGTGGGCTCTCGACGATGCGTCTCCCTTGGAGTGCCGGCGGCCCCGCCGGCCAATCATCGAGTCTGTCGACTGCAAGTGTTATCCTCCCGCGCACAGTATCCGGACGGATCCGTGTCTGATAGGAAGTGCCCCTTCGAGTCGCCCATCGCTCGCGTGTTTCATGACGGGACCAATGCTGGGATCGACCCCCTCGCATGTGCCAGTCTGACAATCGGCATCCTCTCGACACGTCTGCCCCTCGAAGCAAGGGTACAGGACGAGCCCCCGAAATCCGTATCTATCTCCGCCCCGTTGATCACGCCATCCGAACAGGTCGCTTCGCCACACGTGCCTCCACGACAGAGGTCGCTCTGGCAGTCGGCATCGCGTTCGCACATTCGACCGGGCTCACAGTCGGGGCGACAGCGTGCCGAAGCGTCTCATCCGTCACCTCGTCCAACATCGGACGGGGAGAGGTCCGCGCATGGCCCATCGGTTCGACCGAGATCAGGAGCATCGAGCCCATCGGGATTCGGCGTCCAGTAGTTCGTTTTGGCAGATGCATCCGCCTCATGTCGCTCCATTCGAAGCGCACTGAGAGCTCTGGAGCGAGGACTCGTACGAACATCCGTTCCAGGCGAGAAGCACGAGGCTCCATGCAATCCATCCAGATGCTCGTTGGAGTCGAGCAGCTACGATCGAGGAGTTCGATGGCTGATGGTCGTGGTCTCTCCGATCAAACAACCATACGAGCATGTCTCGCCTCGAAGATCATCATATCGAATCAACGACGAGATCGCGCAGTGCCCCGTCATTGGGGCCTCTGATGGGCCGAATATTCGATCCTCTCTCACAGGTGTACGAGACGCCGTTTCTTTGAAGACTCAGGTTTTCGCTGCATTCGGAGCCCTCGAGGGACAATTCCACCGTACAACCGGTAAGGCCGAGCATTGCGAGACAGATCGCCAACCACACCCCCGTGACCAGTCCTATCGTCGTTCGAGAAGAGGGTTCCGTCGAGACCGATCGAGATATCGAGGAGGGGACGTCCAGCCAGACATGGCGTCTCCGAATGGACAAGACCGTAAGGAGCGACGATTCGGGACATGGTCGCGCAACGCGAACCGAGTCCATCGAACATGATCATCGATAAAAAATCACAATCACGTGACAACGTCCCCTCTCGAATTCCAATGGCTCCGGAGACAGCCGACGTCATGCGTCCGGCCGAACGACTCGAGACGAGGTGGAAATGAAACCTGGGAAAGAGACGTTCTCGGGCGGGAATTCGTTCGGTCGGGCGGGAGGGCGTGGAGGTTCTATCCGTTGGAGCGAAATCGGGATCTCGACGACACCACGGGGGGAGGAGAGCAGGCAGTGAGCCCATGACATCCGGCGGACTTCGCTCTACCTCACGGCCGCGGTATCATGAGGCAAGACAATGCCTCTAGAGGATGATCGTCTCGACTCGAATACTTCGTACTTCCATGACATCATGCGACGCGACGAGCTCGTACCTTGGGGGATGCAGAAGCGCGCTCTCGGTCCTCGTGATAACGGTCGTATTCGGAGCCATATCCGATCTCGAGGCGCGTTCCCCGTCGGATGAAGGAGGGGAGAGCGACACACTCGTTCGAGAGGCAGTTTCTCTATCTTACGAGGGAGGCAAACGGCGCGTTTGGCTCGAGCTCGCCCCCGAAGCCCGTCGACTTCACGTACGTCGTCGTGACACACGAATCGAGAGTACTGTACTCTCAGGCGAGCGAAGCCTCGAGCACCATACGCTCCGGGTGCAGACGGCCCCGACGTCGACCTCCTCCCGACAGCGTGTGCTCTGGGCTGAAGTCGCCCCCACTCACAATACAAAAGGCCCCGGAGCTTCGACGTTCCATGTCGCCTGGCATCTCTCGCCGATCTCCGATGGCACGTGGCGCTGGGAGCGTGTCGCCCAAACCCAGTACTCAAAACTGGACGGAGGCCAGCGCCTCGCCCTCCGACACTCGGGAACATCGCAAGGGGCGAGGTTGATACGAGAAGACGTCACCCGCGGTAACACCTGGTGTCGAGGCGACGAACAACCGCCCTGGGCGCTCGAATCGTATCATCCTCCATCGGGTCGGTTCGAGGTCGACTACCGCCGCGAATACTATCTCGATCGAGCCCATTCCCTCCGCGCTCGCTGGCCCGACACCCCGCTCGAGGGACCGTTCACCCGGAGCGTGTACCGGTGGAATCATCTCGAGGACGACTCGAACCAGTCCGATGTCGAGGCACGCGTGCTCGGCGATCGTCGTGCGTCGACTGACTGGAGCATATCGCCTCATCAACTGGGACGAACGTATGCGACGGCGCGTGTGACGACAGTCGTCCCCGCAGTGGGCGTGCGCATCGTGCCGGGGGGGGCTTCGAGCCCGGAGACCTTCGAACAACGCTCCCCGCCCGAGAGCCTCCTGATGACGTTCTCGGATGGCACGAGCTTCCACATCGACTGGCCCGACGAACTCACTTACGAGAGACTCGTCGAGAAGCGCGGGGTGGTCGTCTCGTTCCCTCAACCGATTCGAACGGACTGTATGAGTCTCGTGCCACTCGGCGACGAGGAGAGAGGGACGATGGCGGCTCTCTCGGAGATCACCCCCGTGACGCCTCTCGATGCTCCAACCCGAGAACAGACGGCGACTCGGCTAGTCGAACGCATGCGTTCGACGAACGACCGGGGGACCCGACGTCGTCTCGCGCGGCTGGGCTCGGGACTCGAGGAGGCACTCGAAGGGGCACTCGAGGGAGTGTTAGACTCCTCGAACGACGAAGCTCCTCTCCAGCCCTTCCTGCCTCTGGTCGAACAACTCTCCGATACACGTGCCAACCCCTGGCGAGTCCGTCTCCTGCAATCGTTGGAGAGACAAGCCCCCGCGTATCGGAAGATGCATCGAACACTGGCGCGTGATGGCGACTCGGCGGCCGAGCCGTTGCTCGAATGGCTCGAGACGCTCTCGATCGACGATCCGCGGTATGCCGACGTGCTCGAGACCCTGGGGGCCATCGGGGCTCGAGAGGCGCTCGTCCCCCAGATCCGAGCCCTCGGACGGGGTAGTCGCATGCTGCGTCGCACTCGCATCCGGGCAATCGTTTCGGTCGGACGCCCCCTCTTGGGAGCTCTCTTCGAGACGTTGCACGAGAGCCAGCATGCCGAGCATTGTCGCGACGCTCTCGTGGCGATTCACGCCATAGGACGTCAACTCCAGGGAACGCTTCCCCACTCGCCTCCCGATGCCGGAGCGTTGCGCGAAGTGCTCCAGACTGCGGAGAAGCGGCGCCTCCTGTTGCACGGGCTTCGAGCGGCCAAGTGGTTCGAGCTCCAGGAGGCTGGGGGGGTTATCGAGACGGGTCTGCTCTCGAGCGACGACCCACTCGTGCGCCGAGCGGCGATTTCGGCGCTCCGATATGCATCAGCCGAAGGCGTGCACTCACATCTGATCGCAGCCCTTCGAGACCCTTCCCCCGATGTTCGGCTCGAGGCCATCGATATCCTGGGCCGACGAGCAGATCGACGTGAAGAGACCCTCGATGCACTCATCGATTATCTCCGTCGAGCGACATGGCCGCGCGGGGAGCGCCGAGCACTCGACATCCTCGCCGATATCGACAACGAGTGCACCGAGCAATACTTCAACGAGGTGTTTGCGGCCGCCTCGGACCATCCCGAACGGACGCTCCGTGCGGCGGAAGCTCTGATCCGAGTCAAGCGCTCGTCCGCCCCCGGAGCTCTCGGCGAGATCGTCTCGGGCCGCGACCTCGATATCGAGCTTCGCGAGAGGGCGATCACTCTCCTGGGATTCGATACGACGCGGATGGGCGAGCAATATCTTCTGGATATTGTCGAGGGGGCGCACACGCGTCGGAGAAGGCGAGGCGCAACGGACGAGCATCGACTTCGAGATCGGGCCATGCTCGCCCTGGGGCGACGTCAAAGCGAGGAGGCCCGCGACCTCATCTGGTCGATGTTGCGCACCGGCGAGAGGGCCGCGACGCGACGTCACGCCCTTCGAGCGCTGACGCGATACCGCGATCGCAAAGTCTTCGGGAAACTTCGAGCCTGGCGCTCGGAAGCTCCCTCTGAGCTCCGTTCTCTGCTCGAGCGCGAGATTCGTGGTATGCGCGAGCACGTGTCGTCGTCCTCGTCCGATGCCCCCGCCGACGTCGACTCGTCTCGGACGTCTCCGTGAGGCAGATGGTCCGAATGAGGCAAGGGGGGGAGCCGCCGTGCCCACTTTCAAGTCACTGGTGAGAACCGGAAACGGACTTGTTCAGATCGACATATTCGACGGTGTTCCCCCGTTTTTTGGCTTGGTACATCGCGGTATCGGCCCGGCGAATGAGTGTCTGCGGATCGTGCAGATGTTCACCCATCGTGACATCCCCATACTCGTCTCGAAAGGAGTACAGCGCAACCCCGAGACTAATGTCGATCTCGATCGTGTGTTCTTCGACGCTGATCGGCTGGTCGAGCGTCTCGATGAAGCGACGGGCAATGTCTTCGATATCCTTGCGCGTCCCGACATCCTCGAACCATCCGACAAACTCGTCCCCGCCGAGTCGAGCCAACGTATCGGTCGCTCGCACCTCGCTCTCGAGACGCCGGGCGACGACCCGCAGCAACTGATCCCCAACGACGTGTCCGTAGTGGTCGTTGATCGCCTTGAAGTGGTCGAGATCGAGATAGAAGAGGGCGCACGTGAAGTCGTGGCGGCGAGCTCGATCGAGGCTCTCCTCGATATGCTGCCACAGCAGATCCCGATTGACCAGCTCGGTCAGATCGTCGTGATGGGCTCGATATTTGAGTTCGGATTCGAGGGCCTTGCGCTCGATCAGCTCGGTCCTCAGTTCGATCTCCGTGGTCGCGAGGGCTGCAAGATCTTGGAGGGCCTGGACATCGTCTTCGGACCATTCGTGAACGTCTTCATCGACGATACAGAAACTCCCCAGCGTGTGATCATCCGAGGTCGTCAGGGGCACGCCGACATACGCCTGAATATCAAAAGCCTCGCGGCCCGGATGGTCGGCGAAGCGCGGATCCTGGGACGTATCGTCGACCACGATGGTCGACGACTTGGCGACGGTGTGTTTGCAGAACGAATACTCTAGAGTCGTCTCCTCTTCACTCGACAGGGCGGTCGCCCGCCCGGTATAGCTCTTGATGAACTGATGATCCTCGCCGATCAGCGAGACGAAGGCGATGGGAGCGTCCGTCACCTGAATGGCGATTTGAGTGAGGCGATCGAACGTCTCGTTGGTTCCCGTGTCGAGCAACCCCGTGAGTCGGAGAGCTTCCAGTCGCTCGGAGTTTCGAATGGCTTCGAGTACGTCTTGTTCCGTCATGAAGTGCGGCCTGTCTGAGATATTTATCAACGGAGAACATCATGACACATTCACACAATATCGTCGAGGGACGGGTCCGCTCGGATACCGTGGGATACGTCGTGGCACGACGTTTGCCGTCGACCGACTCGATGAGGGGCCGGCGGGGCCGTCGGCGCTCCCCAAACGCGTCGTCGAGATCCCACGGACCTGAGTCACACCCTCGAGGGACGTCCGTCGAGAGTAAGAACAACCGCCGCAGACGTGTGTCGGCCGGGAGCCGACCTCCAGGAGGGCAATCGCATGTGAACGTCTCCCTCCTCACGGTCGATTCGCCCCCCCACTTCGAGGAGGCGCTCGTCGACGTGCCAGCAAGCTGCTCATTTCACAGATATATAAAGGCGTTCCAGAGGGGAGTTGAAAGGACGTCATACCCTCGACGCCTCCCCGGAGCCCCTCCGTACTTCCCCCCGGAATTGGGCGGCCACGCCGGCCTGAATGGGAGAAGCACTCGCGATCGAGAGCGAGCTATGTAGCGACAAACGCCAACCCATCGAGCCCCTTGGGTGAAATCATACGTTGCATCGAGCTCTCATGCGATCGCTTTTACGTCCAGGGGCCGTTCCTTGACGTGTTTGAGAACCGTCCTGTACAATGATATATCACTTTTCTCGACAGCTCGTCTTCAACGATCGGTTTCGGCCGAGCGACATTCGATTGAGATACCATGCCCCGCCAGTTCGGCCCATACACCCTTGAGAAGAAAATTGCGCAGGGGGGAATGGCCGATATCTTTCTGGCCCGCCGGCGGCGCGAGCTCGGAGGCTTCGAAAAAAAAGTCGCCATCAAACGGATCTTCGAACATCTGACGGACCAGGAAGAGACGGTCCGTATGTTCTTCGACGAGGCGCGTATCGCCGCCACCCTCAATCACCCGAACATCGTTCAGATCTATGACCTCGGCCAGGAGGAGGGGGCGTTTTATATCGCCATGGAATTTGTGCGAGGGGCAGACCTTCGCCGAATCTGCAAGCGAGGCCTCGAACGCGACAACTACCCGTCGCTCGATCTCGCCGCCCATGTCATCGCCGAGACTGCCTCGGGCCTGCACTACGCCCACACCCGAACGGACGAGGAGGGACACCCGCGCAACATTATTCATCGCGACATCTCGCCCCAGAACATCCTGGTGAGCCTGGACGGCCACGTCAAAATCTGCGACTTCGGGATTGCCAAGGCCGAAAACCGGCTCGCCCGGACGCAGACGGGACAGTTCAAGGGGAAGCTGTCGTACATGAGCCCCGAACAGTTCAATTCCGACGAGCTCGATGCCCGGTCCGACATCTTCAACCTCGGCATCGTCCTCTATGAAGTGACGCTGGCGCAGCGGCTGTTCCGGGCGAAGACCGACTACGAGCGCATGCGCCAGATTGCCGACGCCGACGTCACTCCGCCCTCGGAGGTGCGTCCCGATTTTCCGCCCGGTCTGGAGCGTATCACCCTGAAAGCCCTCCAGTCGGATCCGGACGACCGGTATCAGACCGCCGAGGCCATGCAGCTCGAGCTCGAGGAGTGGCTCAGGCGCCGCAACAAACAGCCCGGTTCCGTCCAGCTGGCATCTTACCTCGAGGCGATCTATCCGGAACTACTCGAGGGCCCGAAAAATCTGGAGGCTCTCGAGGATGGAGACGAGGATGGAGAGACGACCTCTGAGGCGACTCGCCCGTCGAGAGATTCCGGTCAGAGCGGTACCGCCGAGACAGCTTCGTCCTCCTCGTCCGACATCGAGGCCACGACCGAGGTGTCGCCGTCTGGTGACGAAGCGTGGTCGAACACGGAAGCTACGTCTCCCCCCTCCGAGTCGTCCGACGAGGCGCCGCCCTCTCGAGAGCATGAGAGCGACGTCGGGGGAGTGACGATCAACCCCGAGGCGGCACGGTCCCCTCGAGACTCCGGGGAGAGAGCGAGCTCCGAGTCGAGTGAGGCGAGTGCCTGGAGGGAAGCCCCCGAGACACGCGCCGCTTCAGATGCATCGCCTCCCGACTCCGATACCGCGAGTGTCTCGGAGACGTCGCCGGGACGCTCGAATGGCGAGACGTCGAGTCCGAGCGAACGCGTCTCGAGCCGCTCCGGAGGAGACGTCGGGGCTCAGCGCTCGACTTCCACGCCGTCGTCCGAGCGCGAAGGGGCAGACGCTCAACCGAGAACGTCTCAGTCCTCTCGCTCGGCGCCCGACGACAGCGACGACCCCGACGAACCCCTCGACCTCGGGGAACCCATCGATGCGGAACCCACACGGGCTTCGTCGAGTTCAGAGGCATCCGACACATCTGAGCCCGAACCCCATTCGACGCCGACACGTGTGGCGACGGAGGATGCTTCGGCTTCGGAGCCCATCTCCTCCCGTGACTCGTCGAGTGACGGCGATCCGAACTCTCAAGCCCCTCGCGGCGAGTCTGCCGCGCCGTCCGCCGAGAGACGAGACGAGACTGAAGATACCGGAGACGATTTCGAGTTCGACGAGGATACGCGCCGATTGTACTACGCAATCGCCGGAGTCGTCGGGGGAACCACCGTGCTCGTGGGCCTCGTGTATCTCGGATTTGCCACTCGCGGGGCCGACGTCCCCGACGCCTCGTCGTCCGCCAGCGCAACGGCTGCGGCCCCGGATGTCGGGGAGCACGGACGTGATCCACTCTCCTCGGTCGAGGTCGCCATCGACACCCAGCCCGAAGGCGCCTCGGTCGTCGTCAACGGGAAGAAGGTCGGTAATACGACGCCCGGCACGTTTCCACTGATCGAGGGAGAACCCAACGAAATCGTCGTCTTCAAGCAAGGATTTCGCTCGGAGCGACGGCTCGTCGCCCCCGACGAACACGAGACACTGACGTCCATCGAACTCACCGAACTCGATGAAACGGTCGAACGGGGTGATGTCACACTCAAGAGCGAGCCTTCGGGAGCGACGGCGTATCTCGATGGCCGACGTCTCGGAGAGACGCCCGTCACGGTCGAGGATCTCTCAGCGGAAGATGTCCACCACGTGCGATTCGAGACACGGGGCCGTCTTCCCTTCGTGGGGCTCTTCGAGATCGTCGCCGATCAAGAGACACCGATCGTCGGTCGTCTGGCCCGGGAGCCCTCCGACAGCGACGTGCCCTACTGCTCGATCGTCTACGATCTCGTTCCCTCGGGGACGTCCGTACAGGTCAACGGGGAGGTTCAAGGACACGCCGAATTCATCGAGCGGGGATCGTGTCGTCGGCATCTCGACCTCCAACTCTGGCGATCGAACTACGAGGATGCTCGTCACATCCTCGCGACCTCCCGCGAGGCGACATACTGGCTTCATACTCGTCTCGATCGGATGGAACACCTCCAGGGAACGGTGGTCGTCGACGTGCCCGACGACGTTCGGGTCTACATCGGCAACAACGGGTACGGCGAGGGGGCCATCGAGTCGCTGGAGCTTCCGAGCGATACGTATGACATCGTATTCGAGACATCTGGCGAGGAGCGCTATCGCAAATCCCTCGAAGTCGTGCCCGAGACGACCACCGAATACCGCTTTCGAGTGCGCAACGGTCAGTCGGTCTGGGAACGCCTCGATGCCCCCTGAAGGGAAGAGACATGGCGGTTCGAGAAGCTCGACCCGCCCTTTCCATCTCGAGGACATTCATTGTATTCATGGCATTCGCCTCGAGTCTCGGCCTCGACACGGAGGCCACTCGCGGTGTCTCTCCATCTGTGAATCTGGATCGATCGAAGACAGGCCCATAGGACGCGATGGCACTGCTGTTTGACGCCGAGGGAGGACGCTCACTCGAAATATCGCTTCGTGCCACGTGGCTTGAAGCACTGGTGATCACATGCCTCGTACTCACCGCGGGCGGCTGCTCCAGTGCGGATAACGCCACCTCGTCACCATCGGGTTCGAGGCCGATGATGTCGCAGCGCGAGCTCGTCCAGAGACTCGATGAGCAACTCGGTGACGCCTTGCACCGAGAAGTTCATCGTCGAGCCTGGAATGCAGCGATCGTCGACGGACTCCAGCCGACCGAAGCCAACTCCGAGCTCGATCTCGAACATCGTTCACTCCTGAATGCGACCTACCCGCGATACGATTACACGGGGCGCTGGTTTCAGATCACCTCGAGGGGCTATCAGCTCTCGTCTTCGGGACGTATCTTGCTCGATCGGCTCGAGCGAGGGGTCGAACGACACGGCCTGTGGCCGGACGACCTCCATATCTTTCAGCTCCGCGAGCCCCTCGCCTCGAGTGAACGGGCCGAGACGGAGCTGTCGTGGTCGATCCGCTTGAGGCTAACCGATCGGGAGAGGCGCCGGCTTCAGCGTGCGCTCGACAGTCGCGACGCAAACGACGAACAGATGGACCTCGAGAGTCTCGCCTCGATCGCGGCCGAGCCCGATGGACCGACGCCCCGGTTAGCACGAGCGGTCGGAGAGGCGACCTCTCGCATTCGTGACGAAGCACAGCGCATGGCGACATTCGAGCTATTGCTGTCGGATGCCCTCGCGACCTACGCCATCGACATGCGATACGGCAATCCCGCCTGGCATCAGCCCCGCGCCTGGCGAACAACTCTCCGATTCGGAGAGACGGGCCCTCTTCGGAGTGTTCATCTGAGCGGTGAGAAGAAGGAACAACCCACCGCTGCCGAGCGTATGCAGCGCGCGATCCGGACGGCTCGAACCCGCACCTTGACCGCCGAAATGTTCGTCCGGGTCTGGAACGAACGCGAGTCGATCGACGATCTCATCGAGGGCGTACAGCCCCCTTATCGACAGTACGATCGTCTGGTGCGGATGTTTCACAAGTATCGGACCGTTGTCGAGCGAGGGGGATGGCCGGAGGTCGATCCCCTCTTACGGAATCTCGGGGTCGGCTCGAGCCATCCGTCGCGTCAATCCCTCAAGCGACGGCTCGAAC
>JAQCND010000227.1 GCA_028274765.1 Bradymonadaceae bacterium | reverse complement strand
CATCGATCCCCAAAGCGCCCCCCGGCGTTCGAGGGGCGCCCGAGTGGTTCGAGACACGAGGCTCAGACACTGCAGAACGCCTCGTAGTCCATGAAACCGTCGAACTCGGCGTCTTCACCACAGCTCGGGCAGTCGGGATCGCGAGTGAGGTTCAGCTCGCGGAACTCTCCCTCGAGCGCATTGAACGAGAGCAGACGGCCCTGGAGACTCGTGCCGATGTCGAGGATCTGCTTGATAACCTCGATGGCCTGGAGCATGCCGATCGTGCCGGGCAAGACACCCAGGACGCCGGCCTCCTGGCAGCTCGGCGCCATCTCCGGAGGCGGCGGTTCGGGATAGAGGCATCGATAACACGGCCCCTCGTCGGAGGGGTCGAAGACCGTGACTTGTCCCTCGAAGCGGAAGACCGACCCGTGAATGTTCGGGAGGCCGAGCTGGACGCAGGCGTCGTTGATCAGATAGCGGGTCTGGAAGTTGTCTCCCCCGTCGACGACCATGTCGTAGCCCTCGAAGATGTCGAAGACGTTGTCGCTGGTCAGACGGGTCTCGAAGGTCTCGACGTCGATGTCGGGATTGAGGGTGTTGAGCGTCTCCCGGGCCGATTCGACCTTCGGCTCGCCGACGCGCCCGTCGGTGTGGAGGATCTGACGCTGGAGATTGGATCGGTCGACGACGTCGCTGTCGATGATGCCGATCTGTCCGACACCGGCCGCTGCCAGATAGTAAGCGGCCGGACTCCCGAGTCCCCCGGCTCCGAGCATCAGAACGTTCGAGTCGAGGAGTTCGAGCTGGCCCGCTTCGCCGACCTCCGGGATGGTCAGATGTCGGCTGTATCGAGTCATCTGATCGTCGTCGAGCGTCTCCTTGATGTGGACGGGATACCCGGCTTCCTTCCAGGAGCCGAACCCGCCATCGACCGATTCGACGTCGCTGTAGCCGATCTCCTCGAGCGACTTGGCGGCCAGGGCCGAACGCGTCCCGCCGCCACAGTAGAGAATGATCTTCTTGTTTTTGTCGGGAACTTCGTCTTCGATCTTGACATCGAGGAGGCCGCGCGGAATGAAGTTGGCTCCTTCAATGTGACCATCGACGAATTCGTCGCGCTCGCGGACGTCGATCAGCTCGATGTCGTCGGGCTGACCGGCGTCGAGCCAGCGCTCGTAGACCGAATCGACATCCGTCTCTTCGATCTCGGCTTTGATCTGTGCGAGTCTATTCTGAAATCCACTCACGAGGTATCTCCCGTGCTGGCGTGAACAACTTGTTGTTGCGGTCGGATGCACGCGACTGTGCAGTCCGTACAACGGTGCCAGTCGCGGGACCATTTCCTCAAACCAGATAATCTATACCAATTTGGTCTGGTTTCTTCAAACTTCGTCCCCTCAACCTCTTCGAATGCGATGGAACTGAGACGTGCTCAGCCCGGTGACGCTCGAGGTATTGAACAGGTGCATCGCCGAGCGATCATGGCGGTCGAGGAGCCTCGATACGACGACGATTTGCTACAATCGTGGGCCCCGGAGCTCACCGATCGCCGACTCGAGGAGGTCACCGCCGACCTCGAGGGCGATGCCTTGACGTTCTTTGTCTTCGAAAATGCCGAGGGGGACATTGTCGGATTCAGCTGCGCCGTACCGGCAGAGGGCGAGGTCCGCGCCGTCTACGTTTCCCCCGAGGCCAGTGGTCGAGGACTGGGGAGTGGACTGTTGCGACAGGCCGAGTGGGCAGCCACCCAGGAGGGCCACGACGAGCTTCAGATCCACGCTTCGCTCAATGCCGTGCCGTTCTACGAGTCTCACGGATACGAGCCCCGAGACGAGGTCGAACACGAGCTCGACGACGGCACGAATATGCTCTGTGTCCGCATGACCAAAGAGGTCGAGCAGGGCATGGACGCGACGTGGTAGAAAGGGCATCGATGACGGTGATGAACGACGTGCTTCCTCGTTTACGACGAGACGGTCCTTGGCGCATCGTCCGGAATCAGCCCTACCTCTCGGGCCCAGGTTTCAGTCCGTTCCATCCCCTCGTCGAGATCGATTGCCGGTCGGTGGTCGATCGCCGACTCGAGTTTGCCGATCGAGTAGCTGTGGGGCTTGGAGAGAAACTCGATGACGTCCGCCGACGCCGGGGGATCGGCGCCGAACAGGCGGAAGCCCGACTCGGTCGCCTCGAAGATCGGTTTCAGTAAAGCGGCGGGAGCCGTGCGCAATCCCGTCTGGCCGAGCATCGCGGCGTGGTACGAAAAGAACCGTCGGGTCTCGAGCGTCTGGCCATCGGTGACATTGTAGGCCTCGCCGGTGGCATCGGCCTCGACGAGTTGCAACATGGCGTCGACGAGCGTATCGACATACGTCGCTTCGATCCCGCCGCGTCCGCGGTCCGGCAGGACGAAGAGACCGCGCTTCAGCAGGATGAGTGGCCGAACCACCCAGGGCTGAGAGCGAGGCCCGTAGACATCCCCCGGACGGACGACGGTCACCTCCAGATCCCCGTCGCCGTGGAACGAGCGCGCCACGCGATCGGCCTCGAGCTTGGTCTGGCAGTAGGCATTGTCGTCGCCCCGAAGCGGAGCGTCTTCGGAGACCTCGGGAGGCGGATCGAATCCGTAGACCATGATACTCGAGACGTGAACGAGGCGCTCGACCCCTTCGCATGCCGCCGTCTCCGCGACTTGTCGCGTCCCCCGGACGTTGACCGAACGATACCGCTCGATGTCGCCTCCCTCGCCGACGACGGCTGCCGCGTGAAAGACGATGTCGCATCCGCGACAGAGCTCGGCGACGGCCGCCTCGTCGCGAACGTCCCCGACCACCACCTCGGCCCCTCGTTGCCGGGCACGGCGAGCAGCTTCGTCGTCGACGTCGAGTCCTCGAATCGACGCCCCAGTCTCGGCGAGCGCCTCGACCAGACGAAGACCGATGCATCCGCCCGCGCCCGTGATGCCTGCTGTGACTTCGGAGAGATCCATCGCGTCCCGACTCCATCTATTCGATGAGTGACTATCTCGATATCATTCGCGGAGGCCCGGGGGCCTCGCATGTACGCCGACATGATTGCCGGCTGACCCGAGGAGACGCCTCGAGCGCGTTCGCCTGTCGGCGACCATGGTTGCCGGCGATATGCCGGCGGCGCGAGTCGTCTGTCAAGCGAATGCCGTGAAAACAGGGCGTGCACGCGATATACAGACGAAACTGCACGCTGCCCCAGGGGTGGCGTCTCGTTCCCTGCAGTGCGACACGAGCCGGGGAGCCAGGTCCGACGGAATGGCCGGACGCCTCTCCCCCTCGAAACGGATGGTTGTAGGAGGGGGCAGCGATGGGACGACGGGGGTTCGTACCGCCTTGACACCCTATTGAGCCCGTGTTACTTCCCGCCGGCAGCAGACTCTCCCCACCACTCTGGCGGCATGTCCGTCGGAGTGTCTCGAACACCCAGACATCCGACGCATCCGAGCGAGGTTCGCGATGAACGTTCCGCTACTTCCCACTCTCGGGATTTACTTCGACATCGACGGGACGATCATCATCCCGATCGCTGTCTTCTGGATCCTGGTGATCGTGCTGAATAAACTCGTCTTTCAGCGCTTTCTCCAAGTGGTCGAATGGCGCGAAGAGGGCGTCAGCGGCTCTCGCAAGGATGCCGCCGAGATGGAGTCGCGCGCCGAGGAACTCCGCGAAGAGTATCACGAAAAGGAACGTCAGGCGCGACGCGAAGCCCAGGAAGTGCGCCAGAATCTCCGCGAACAGGGAATGCGCGAGCAGGATCAGCGCTTCGAAGAAGTTCGGGAGGAGATTCGTGAAGAGATGGACGAAGAACGCAAAGAGATTCAAGAGCAGCTCGATCGAGCGCGAGAGGAGATGGAGAAGCAAGCGCGCGGACTCGCCTCGGCGATGGTTGCAAAGATTCTGCCCGAGACCTAAAGAGACGAAGCCGACGGGACGAGCGACGTCTCGGTCGGCCGCGCGGCCCGGCGCTCGAGACGCGTTGCGGCGCGAGCTCACACGCTTCTTCGGCCTCACGACACGACGATGAAAGCCCTACGTTCTGTACTGTCGACATGCATTGCCCTCGGAATCACCGTCGGGCCCCAGATCGTCCTCGCTGCCGGTGGAGGTGGCCAGGGCGGAGGAGCGCCCTCGTTCAACTGGGGCAACTGGGGGATGCAAGTCTTCAACTTTATCATCTTCATCGGATTTTTGCTCTGGTGGGCTGGCCCCAAGGCCAAAGAGTACTTTCAGGCCAAACGCGAAGAATTGCTCGAGGAGCTCGAAGAAGCCAAGCGCATGCGCGAAGAGGCCGAGGCGAAAGTCGAAGAGTACAACGCCAAGCTCGAGGCCTTCGAAGAGGAGCGCGAGGAGCTACTCGAAGAGTACGAAGAGCAGGGTGAGCGTGAAAAACAGCGCATCATCGAAGAGGCCCAAGAACAGGTTGAAAAGATGCGCAAAGATGCCGAAAAGACGATCGAACAGGAAAAAAAGAAGGCGATCGCCAACATCGAGCAGGAGGCCGTCGAGATGGCGGTCGAAATCGCCCGCAGAAGGGCCCAAGACGAACTCGACCAGACGACCCAACACGAGCTGATCGATGCGTTCGTCTCCGATCTGGCCGATACGTCCGACTCATCGCAGCGAGTTTAATCCATTCGACTCCCGTCGGCTCGACGTCTCCTCCCGGGAGGCGCCGAGGCCGGGGTCCCCCCAGCACACTTCGACGCCATGGCGAATGACAAATCCGTCGCACAGCGATACGCACAGGCTCTCTTCGAGTTGGGCCAAGAACACGATCGCCTCGAGGGATTCGAAGAGGAGATCGAGGCCTTCCTCGATGCCTTCGAGTCCAGCGACATGCTGCAACACACCCTTTTGAATCCGGGCATCGAACTCGAAGAGCGCCACCGGGTCGTGCGCGAGGTCGTCGAACACCTGGATCTGACGGAGATGACGCGGAACTTCTTGCTGTTGTTGTTGGACAACGACCGCGTCGGACAACTTCGCGAGATTGTCGAGACCTATCGCAATCGAGTCGACCAGTCGCGCGACCGCATCCGAGCCGAAGTCACCAGCGCCGTACCGCTCAACCAGAGCCAGCAGCGAGCCCTCAAGTCCGCACTGAGCGATCGCACGGGCAAAGAGGTCGTCCTGACGACGGAGGTCGACGAATCCCTCATCGGAGGCGCCGTGACGCGCATCGGGAGCCTCGTCTTCGATGGCTCCGTGCGCAACGAGCTCGATCGACTCAAGGACAATATTCTCCAGGAAACAGCCTAATTTCAGCAGGGTCGCCTCGGGGGCGCCGGTCCCTCGGGTGCGACGCTCGCGACACTTTGACTTCGAGTCGAGGATACACCGATGGATATCAACGTCGAAGAGATCAGCTCGATCATCAAATCGCAGATCGAGGACTACGAGAGCCGGGTCGAAGTGACCGAAACCGGCACCGTTATCTCGGTCGGTGACGGCATCGCCCGTATCTACGGACTCGAGAACGCCATGGCCGGGGAGCTGGTCGAGTTCGGGAACGGGATCAAGGGCATGGTGCTGAACCTCGAAGAGGACAACGTCGGGGTGGCCTTGCTCGGCGACGACACGGACATCCGAGAGGGCGACGAGGCCCAGCGCACCGACCGCGTCGTCGACGTGCCGGTTGGCAAAGAGCTCCTCGGCCGCGTCGTCAACCCGCTCGGCGAACCCATCGACGGCAAGGGACCGATCGAGGCCGACCAGCGCCGACGCATCGAGGTCAAAGCTCCCGGCATCATTGGCCGTAAATCCGTCCACGAGCCCCTGCAGACGGGCCTGAAGGCCATCGATTCGATGATTCCCATCGGGCGCGGCCAGCGCGAGCTGATTGTCGGAGACCGCCAGATTGGAAAGACGGCGATCGGCGTCGACACGATCATCAACCAGCAGCGCACCCAGGATACCGACAAGCCCGTCCACTGCGTTTACGTGGCGGTCGGTCAGAAGGAATCGACGGTGGCCCAAGTCGTCGATCGCCTCGAGCGCCACGGCGCCATGGAGTACACGACGGTCGTCCAGGCGGCGGCCGCTCGTCCGGCGCCGCTCCAGTTCATGGCGCCGTACGCCGGATGCGCGATGGCCGAATTCTATCGCGACAACGGCATGCACTCGCTCGTCGTCTACGACGATCTCTCGAAGCAGGCGATTGCCTACCGCGAGATGTCGCTGCTGCTTCGCCGCCCGCCGGGCCGCGAGGCGTACCCGGGCGACGTCTTCTACATTCACAGTCGCCTCCTCGAGCGCGCAGCGAAGCTCTCGGAGACGCGCGGCGGCGGAAGTCTGACGGCTCTGCCGATCATCGAGACCAAGGCCGGGGACGTCTCGGCCTACATCCCGACCAACGTCATCTCGATCACCGATGGTCAGATCTACCTGGAGTCGGAGCTGTTCAACTCCGGGGTGCGACCGGCCATCGATGTCGGAAACTCGGTCTCCCGAGTCGGAGGAGACGCCCAGATCGACTCGATGAAAAACGTCTCGGGGACGCTGAAGCTGGATCTGGCGCAGTATCGCGAACTGGAGGCGTTCTCGCAGTTTGCTTCCGAG
>JAQCND010000256.1 GCA_028274765.1 Bradymonadaceae bacterium | reverse complement strand
GTTCGAGTCGCCAGCGATTGTGGAGGCGATATTCACCCTCGGTCCAGAAGAGGAAGCGGTCGGGGATCAGGCGGATGCCTCCCCAGTGGTCGGGGCGCGGGACGGATTCGCCCTCGAATTTCTCGCGATAGGATTCGAGCCGATCTTCGAGCACGTCCCGTGATTCGAGAGAGCGGCTTTGATCGGAGGCCCAGGCGCCGATCTGACTGCCGCGCGGCCTCGAGGCAAAATACTCGTCCGACTGCTCGGGGTCGACTCGTTCGATCGCGCCCTCGATGCGAATCTGCCGTCCCAGCGAACGCCAGTAGAAGAGCATGGCGGCCTGCTCGGTCGCCAGGAGTTCGCGTCCCTTGTCGGACTCGTAGTTGGTGTAGAAGACGAACCCGTCTCGATCGTACGACTTGAGTAAGACCGTGCGCGAGCGTGGCCGTCCCTCGTCGGTCACCGTGCTCAGGGAAACGGCGTTGGGATAATCGATATCGAGCGATTCGACGGCGTCGAACCATCGCTCGAACCACTCGAAGGGGGCCTCGAGTGGAAGATCGTCGCTTACGTCAGGGGCATCCCGCGTAGTCATGTCGTGGCCATCCAGTCCGAAGCGAGTTCGCTCGCGTGCTCTCGTGCTTCCGGAGTGTCGATATCCTGCCAGAGGCAATCCCCGATATCGAGACAATCGAACGCACCGCGCGACGTCAAGCGCCGAACGGCATCCGAGGTGCTCACATCCCCCCGCATCTCGCGTTTCTCCTCCAGCGCCTCGACAAAGCCCCGATCGCACCAGAAGAGTCCGGCGTCGATGCAGTCGTAATCGTCGAGGTCCTTGCCGATCGCCGAGAGGGTCGACCGATCTGCCTCTCCATCGAACCGAACTTTGTTGGCATCAGGGAGGTCGAAGATCGTCTCGATCTTGGAGTCGACGGCGAGGAGGCCCTCGATGGCGTCGACGCGATCGTTGGGAAATCGCCGCGCGACGACCTGTGAGAGCTGAGGGGCGAAGAGATGATCGCTCATGGTCAGCCAGAACGGAACGGACGCGTCGATCGACTCGCGACGCTCCGCCGCCCGAAAGCCGGCTAGCACCGAAAGCCCATTAGAGGCGTCGAAGGCGGGATTGACCGCCGTGTGGAGGGTCATGCCCTCGGGCGTCTCCCATCCCTCGAGCGCCTCCTCGAGCTCGTCGTGACGATAGCCCGTGACCACCGTCACGTCCGAGACGTTCCACGTCTCGAAGCGTTCGAGATGATAGTCGATCAACCGTTTCCCCCGGATCGACACCATCAACTTGTGTCCTTCCTCGGGCTGAAGTCGGGAGCCTCGCCCCGCCGCCAGGACGATCGCGTGCTCCGCCGGTAAGACTCGTGCTTGCATCTTGATTCCCTCTCCGTCGAGGGCTACGATGAAAACTGTATCCTGCGGTCGTCCAATCGCTGGAATAGCGACGCAGTGTCCGTAGGTTTTATGACACGTCGGTGCAAGTCAATCCATCCACGCAGGAGCGTGACATGCGATCGAGTTTCAAGCGACTACTCTCAGAGAGCGCCCTTTCGGTCGGTGCCAACCTCGTCTCCATGGGAAGCGCGCTCCTGGCGACTTATCTGTTCGCTTCCCTTCTCACCGAGCGCGGAGGCATCGCGACAGCGGGACTCATCACGATGGCGGCGATCGTCTCGACGACCTGGGGGAGCTGGATCGGCCTCAGTTGGACGCGCAATCGCGTCCTCCGGGGGGGCATGAAAGCCGTCACCCTCCTGCCGGGATTGGTACTTTTGATCGTCAGCTTCGGCGGCATCTATGTCGGACTCGGCTCGCTTCTGACCTGGCTGGCGCTCGGTGTCTCGGCACTCGGGACGCTCGCGACCGCCGTACTTCTCTGGCGCGAACTGCCGCGCACCCTCGCCGGGCATGCTCGCTCGCGACTCGCCGCGGGATTCGTGCTTTTCCCTCTCCTCACGTCGACGGGGGCCATCCTCGTCGGGTGTCTCTGGCATCGCTTCCTGTTCGGAGTCTCCAGTCACGCTGTCGCGCAGTATAGCTACCTTGCCGAGACGTTCGGCTGGAACATTTCGGGACTGATCAGTTTCTCGACCGTCATGTTGACCGTTCTCGCCTTCGAGCTCTGCACGACGACGCTTCCGGCGCTGATCAGTGCCACGTGTCGAGATGTCTCGAGTCGCGGACTCGATCAATCGTGACACTACACGCGAGGGCTTCTTCCCTCAAAGGGATGTCTCGTTGTTGGGTACGTCGAGCGAGCGCACACGTCCGACCAAACTAATCGCGTTCGCTCTGCCTCTGGCGTGTCTCCCCCCTCTTGCTTTCAGCGCGTCCGGAGTATCGGCTCAAACGACTTCGAGCCCTCCGGACGCCTCTCCACGCCACGCTTCGCCCCGGGTCGATCCCCTGCTCGATACACTTCGCCGTCTCGCCCGGCGGAATGACCCGGTCGTGGAGCATTTCGTGCCGCAATCCGGCGTGCAAACCGCGCGAGGGACTCGCGTGCTGATCCGCGCTCGCCCAGGGACTGACGAGTCTTTGAAGGCTCTCGAAGGCGTGGCTCTCCAGCCTCGCGAGGACGGAACGATGCGACACGTCGGCGACGTCTATCCGGCGACACTCGAGTGGTCGCCCCTCGAGCGCCTCGACGACGTGCCGGGAGTGATCCGGGTCACGGCCGCTGTGCGTCCCGGATTGAGACGACCGCTCGAGACGACGAGCCGACAGATCGGAGCCGTACGAGCTCGACGCACGCTCGAGAGAGGTGACGGTTCCGGACAGACGGTGGCGATGCTCGATGCGCCGGTCGACATCCTCCATCCCGTCCTGTTTCGTCCCGATGGGGGAGCCTACCGCTGGCGAGACGTCGACGGCGACGATCGCCTGAGACCGGGCGTCGACGGCGCCGATCTCGACGATAACGGACGCATCGACGCCAACGAACGCCTCCGCGTACTCGACGGTACGACGGTTCGAGATTTCGAACGGGGGCACATTCGCAACCGAGATACCGAGCTGCAGACCCACCGCGACTGGCTCTTTGTCGATTTGAACGACAATGGCCGGCGCGAGGCGGGGAGTGAGCGCGGATTCTCCGAACGCGATCCCGCCTACGGCGAGCCCCTCTTTGTCGTCGAGGACCTCGATGACGACGGCCATCTCGACCCCGGCGAATATCTCATTCGGCTCGACACTTCGAAGATACGACGTATCACGCTCGATGGAGGCCGGAGATTCCGTCGCGGTGAAAATCTCATCGAGGCGGCTGCGTCGATGTCGACCGAACATATAATGCATGGTACGGCCGTGGCGGGCATCGTGGTGGGAGGACAGGCCGACTATCACAATCGCGTCGGGGGGGCGCCCGGAGCTGACCTCCTCGTCTACGGCTACACGTCCAATCGTCGCGAGCGAGCCGACCTCCATCTCCGGGCGCTCGACGATGCCCGGCGGCGCGGAGCCGACGTCTTCCTCGACGAATGGCTCAATCCTTTTTTACGGCCTCTGGACGGAAGTACGAATCTCAAACGGGCCCTCGATCGCGCTCGACGCGACAGTAATTTGCCCTCGATCGTGCCAGTGGGCAATCTCCACCGTTCGGCCAAGCACACCGTGCAGAGGCTCGAGGCGGGTCGGGGGGCATTTACGTTCGACATCCCCGAAGAGACCACTGACGACGCGTCGGAGGGATATCGAGAGGTCTTCGGCACCTCCCAGTGGCGCGCCTCCTCGTCGCTCGAATTCACGTTCGAGCGTCCCGACGGTCGGACGGTTTCGGTGATGAGTGAACCCGGGACCTCGGACCGACGGTCGCTCGGGTCGATCGATCTCCACTGGTCGTCGGATCGCACGCGTCGAGAGACACGATGGGTCACGTTCATTCTGTCATCGTCCGGCGACGCTTCGCTCCCGTCGGGCACGTGGCACGTCCGGGCCAGTGCTCTCGAGTCGTCGACGTCCCATCGTATCTACGGGCGAGTGACCGGGGGCCGCGCCCAGTGGACGGGGGGCATCCGCTGGACACGGGGGAGCACGTCTCGGAGGACGACGATCTCGTTTCCGGCGACGGCCGATACGGCACTCGGGGTGGGGGCGCACGTCGGGCGTCGAGCGCGAGGCACGAGCCCGGTGCGAAAACTTCGGGCTTATTCGGCTCGAGGGTCCCGTCTCGGAGGAGGCCGTGTCGTCGACGTCGCAGCGCCCGACAATCCCTTTGCTCCCCTCGCCGCTCCCCGAGCCTTTCGGGAACAACGCGGGTGGAAACGCGGCTGGTTCGCCTCGTTTGGAGGCACGAGCGGAGCCGCCTCCCATGTGGCCGGCGCGATGGCGCTGCTCGGCGCGTCGTCTCCCGGGGCGTCTCCCCGAAGACTCGAGTCACGTCTGTTCGAGCAGGCGGTTCGGCGCAATGTGAGTCCAGCGCTCGCATCGCCTCCCGCCTCTCAATGGGGATGGGGAGGCCGCCGGCTGGTCGAAGAGAGCGGGGACAATCGCCCCCCTGAAGCCCGACTGCGTGTTCGAGTCCGGAACGACACCGTGATCTTCGACGCCTCCGAGAGCACCGATCCCGATGGCGATCCGCTGGAGTTTCGATTCGATGTCACTCACAATCGCACGTGGGAGACATCCTGGCGCCGACAGGATCGTTATACGTATTCGCTCGATCGACTGGATGGCGATGAGGCGACCGCACGCCTCGCTGTTCGGGATCGAGCGGGACGTCGCGACGACACGCTCGCGACCTACGCACGCTCCGAGCTTCGCGGAGACGCCGCTTCGTGTGACCGAAATGAGACGTGTGTCGACTCCGCCGATGCTCGGGGGGACCTTCGAGGGGGCTTCGGCCCCGGATAGACGAGGATGTCGCTGTCAGAGCTCTTCGCTTCCGGGAGGGGCTGCGCCTCTGTGGATGGTCGTCTTGTGTCTGTGGCGGCGATCGCGTCTCCTCCGTTCGGACGATTCCTCCCACTTCCAGGTATCTCACACTCCATGGATTTGATCTACAAAATCGTACGACGTCTTCGACGCGACGACGACGTCAACTTCAGCCGCAACAAGAACTTCGATGCATACGACGATCCCACCGTCCAACAGGCCGTTCGCCTCCATCACCACCTGGCGAGTGTCGAACAGGACCTGCGTTCGTTGGTCCCCGCCAACCGGGTGACGCTGGAGGCGGTCGAACGCGAGGGAGGACGTCAGCTCAAGCTTCACTTCCAGGAAGTCGATGGTCAGCGGATCAGTTATCTCAATCCCAAGGACTGGGTGCTCCTTCGCGAGGATGCCGAACTACGTCCCCTGCTCGAGACGCTCTTTCGAGAAGCCGATTCCGACGATCGCGAGGCGATTCGAGAGGCGATAGAAATACTCGGTGAAGACGATGTTCGATAGTGAGAGAGAGGCCATGATGATGTTGGACCGATTCACTTGCAATTTCTGCCCGTCCACGTTCTGGCTCGTGGTTGTTTTCGTCGCGGGGGCGACCCTGTCGGGGTGCAAGGCGGGACAGGGCGAATCGATCCCCGATCCGGCGCCCACTCCCTCGGGGGCCTCTTTCGAGGGGCTGTGGTATTCTCCTCAATTCGAGCACA
>JAQCND010000255.1 GCA_028274765.1 Bradymonadaceae bacterium | reverse complement strand
AGCAGCATCACCGCGGCGAGCCGGACGGAGGTCCAGAACATCGCCCCGATGCCTCCGACGATCTGCAGGCCGTATCGCAGTGCCATCGAGACGTTGGACGTCACCGTGCTCTGAAGCGTCTGGGTGTCGGACGTCAATCGACTGGTGATATTGCCCGTTTTCTCGGCGTCGAAAAATCCGATCTCCTGCCCGACGACAGAACGATAGAGTCTCGTGCGAAGATTGGCCACGATCCGCTCGCCCACGACGGTGAAGAGATAGTGGCGCAATCCGACGAATACCGCCTGCAACGCGAATAGCACGAGGAGCCCGATCCCGACGAGCCGCAGGTTCCATTCTCCGCCCGCTTCCGCCATGACGTCGTCGACGAAGACGCGAGCCGCCTGCGGATAGAGGAGTCCGACGCCCGAGCCGACCAACAGCGCCAACGTCGCCACCGTCAATCGCTTCCAGTGAGGAATCGCCAATCCGACGAGCCGCCGGAGGCTGACGGACTCTCGCCCTTCATCATGGTCGGTATCGTCGCTCGTCTCGTCCATCGATGGGATGCTCGTGCCAGGAGATGATCGTCGGGCGTCGAACGGGAGACGTCGGAGAAAGGGGAACGCCGTTTGCGAGACGTCGATGCCTCTCGAATCCCTCGAACTCGTCTCTCCGGCTCTTCATTTCAACCCTCGAACGCGACAAATTCCGTGTCGCCAGAAGGAGTTACCGTCAGTGTTCCATCGACCTCTGGAGGCCGTCCCGTCCAGGTGTCTCCGCCGGGCCACGTGATCTCGATGGACTCGACGGCGGTCTGATCGCCGAGCCCGAAGTGAGCCACTGGCTCCATCTGACAGAGATAGCCACTCCCCGCGTCGATGATGCGATGTTGTTCGCCCTGTTCGGTCTCGAGGGCGACGATGGCGCCCCGCGCCGGAGCCCCGTGCCGCGTCTCGGGGGCCACTCGAAGTCCATGACGATCCTCGTGGGGCTCGGTCACATAGAGCGTGAGCGGCTGAGCCTTCGATTCGCCACGCGAGACCAGCAGGTCCAACCATCCGTCGCCGTCGAGATCGCCCACTGCGCCTCCCGTGCCGGCTCCCCGAGGCTCGCGAGCCGCGCCGATGTCGGCCTGCGTCCACGCTCCGTCGCGGCGCTCGAAGAGACGATTGGGCTGACCGATGTTGTTCCAAAATAGCTCCTCGCGCGTGTCGTGATCGAAATCGGCGGCGATGACCGTGCGGATCCTCGAGGGCTCTTCCATGGCATCCGGCGTGGCGAGCTCGAAGGTATCGCCCTCGTCGCGGAGCCACATCCGGTGGGGCCCCTCCCAGTTGCCGTAGACGAGATCGAATTGCCCGTCCCGATTGGCATCCATCGCCACGGCCCCTCGGACGTTTTCAGCCGGATCGGCCACGCCGGCCTCGTCGGCGATGTTCTCGAAGGTTCCGTCGCCGCGGTTGCGGAAGAGCGCATTCGCTCCCCCCTCGTTCCCCGCAAACATGTCCATCCCGGAGTCCCCGACCGGAAGGCTGACCAACGCCCGTCCTCCCGTCGTGATGTCCAGCCCGGCCTCGGGCGCGACGTCCTGAAGCCGACCCTGATCGTCGAGCTCGAACAGCCGCATCGGGCCCCCGTAATTGGCGACAAAAAAGCCGTAGCGCCCGTCACCCTGGCGGTCGAGGCAGGCGACCGAGCGGCCCGAAAACCGATTGACGCGATCGCGATTCTCGGGTTGTTCGAAGAGATCGACCCACTCGCCATCGCGTCGGTCCCAGAGTCGATCGGCCACCTCGCCCCGTCCCCGAAAACGGTCGACGTTCAGGACGTAGATCTCTTCACGGCCGTCGGCGTCGATGTCGCAGGCCGCCACGCCGATGGCTCGGCGATCGGCATCCTGCAGTGATTCGGGAGCGATGTCGACCAGCTGATTACTCCGCCAGTCGAAAAGCTCACTGGCCCCGACGTGTCCGGCGACGAAGGCTTCGGCCCGGCGATCGTCGTCCATGTCGGTCATGGCCACGCCGTAACGCTGTCGACTGGGATTGTCGGCGAGACGATCAGTCCGATCGGTGAAAAACCCCGAATGGAAGTCGCCGCTCGCGCGGAGGGAATCGGAAGGGGTCTTCGAGGACGACTCTGCCTGATCCGAAGCCTGATCGTCGAGACTGTCGTCGGATGGCCGGACATCGCGACAGCCCGCCGTGGCGACCCATCCCGCTGCGAGTATGACGACCAGCCAATCGTGCCGATGACCGAAATCAATCATGATGACCGTGACAGGAGGAGGTTCGTCGAAAAGGGCGACGTTTATAAGATGCATCGATCGCTCCAAACGATCGGTTGCAGCCCACATCCCCCCAGCGCAATGCGACAGGCCCCTGTCACCTGACAGCCATTTCTGACTTCATACGTTTTGTGATAGTCTTCTCGGAGAGAGAAATCGCTCATGGCACAACACAAAGGGGCGAGACATGACCCAGCCTTCGATATATTTTTTCCATGGCCTCGAATCCGGACCCGTCGGCGCCAAATCTACCCGGTTGAATCGGGAGTTTGACGTCGAGGCCCCGGACTGCGAAGGCGTGATGGACATCTGGCAACGGCTCGACATCGTCGAAGACGCAACCACCGACGAGACCGACATGGTCGTCGTCGGCTCATCGTTCGGGGGATTGCTGGCAGCCCTTATGTACGATCGACATCCCGAACGATTCGGCGGCTACGTCCTCATGGCTCCCGCGTTCTCTCGCGAAGCGACCGAAACCATCGAGCGTATGCCCGACGAGGCGGTCGTCGTCCAGGGACTCCACGACGACGTGGTCCCGGTCGGGCCCGTGCGCTCGATGTGCGAGCAACACGACGTCGAGCTAATCGAAGTCGACGACGATCACCGCCTTCACGATTCCTTCGATACTATGGTCGAGGCTACGCACCGCGTGTGTCGGTCGTCTACGACATGATGCACGTCTCGAATAGAGTGCTCCCTCACCGACGCAACTGCCTCGCCGTCGATGGGAGCGCCCCCGTCTTTGCACTCCCCCTCTCCTCTCCGGTGCCCATGTCGAAACGACTCGCCTCTCCATCCGAGCCGGTGAGGAGGCCAGCGCTTCGAGGGCGTCCCGGGTTCTGACATCCGATCTCGATCGGCATCTCGTTCGAGTGCCCGACCCGTGGCGCGATGCCGTGCGCGCCTTCGAGGGAGAGCGAGTCGCACGCGAGGAAAGAGATGTTCAAATGCGATTGCCCTCCGACCGAGGGCCTCACTTGTCACGCCCCGGTGGGTGTGTATGCTCAACGTCGCATCATGGCACTCGACCGAGTTCGTCGTTCCGGAGGGGATGCTGCTTCGGTCGATGTGTCTCTGTCTGTGCCATCCTGTCGTTCACGGAGTCCATTATGCATCCCTCGTCCGATCGCCTCGCGACGCTTCTGGCCGTCGTCGGGGCTCTCGCGTTGGTGATCCCGGCCTGTGATCGTTCCTCCTCGGAGGCTGGAGGCACGTCGAGCTCGGAGTCCCAACAGAAGCAGGCCAAACAGACCGACGCACGAGATCAGACCTCCGACAAGGCAGAGGCCTCGTCTGACGCGTCGGACGAGGCCGCTCTCGGAGACGACTACAACCTCGAGGGGCGAGTGCTCGTCGTGCTCTCGGGCGCCGACGAGCTCGAACTCGAGGACGGCTCGACGATCGAGACCGGCTTCTTCATGAACGAGCTGGCGATTCCAGGGCGAGCAATGACGCGGGCGGGGCTCGACTTGACGTACACCACGCCCGATGGCGATACTCCAAACATGGATCCAAGCTCCAACAAGGCGTCGTACTTCGAGAACAGACCATCCTACGAGGCGCACCTCGGTTTTCTCCAAGATGAGGATCTCCTCGAGGGCAGCGCTGATATCCGGAGTTTCGACGATATCCTCGAAGAGGGACTCAGCGAGTACGTCGCCGTCTTCGTCCCCGGAGGACTGGCCCCGACGGTGGATCTGGCCACCCATCCGGCTCTCGGGGAGATCATCGGGCACTTCCACAGCGAATCGAAACCGACGGCCATGCTCTGCCACGGACCGGCCGCGATGCTCTCGACACTCGATGAGCCCCAGTCGTTGATCGAAACCGTCCACGCCGGTGAGGAAGTCGAGTCCTCTAAAAACTGGATCTACAGGGACTACGAGATGACGGTCATCAGCGAAAAAGAGGACAAACAGACCGAAGAGAAGCTCGGCGGTGGATTGAAGTTCTATCCCGAGCGTGTCCTGCGACAGGCGGGGGCCAGGGTCGAGGTTAAAGACCGCGAGAAGGGTTTTGTGACTCGACACAAAGAACTGATCACCGGCCAGAACCCCCTCTCGGATCGCGAATTTACACGTGCCATCCTCGAGTCCATCGAAGCCCGTCAGTAACGCCTCGTTTTCAATCAGCCTCCGACATCGACTCCATCGCAAAGGATTGTCGCAATGACGACACGAACCGACGATCTCCCCCGATTCGTCTACGGAACTGCCTGGAAAGAGCAGGATACCGAACGGCTGACCCGACTCGCCCTGGAGTGCGGGTTTCGCGCCATCGATACCGCCAACCAGCGCCGGCACTACTACGAGAGCGGGGTTGGCGAAGCGATCGCCGACGCCATCGACTCGGGACTGGTCGAACGTGACGATCTCTTCATGCAGACGAAGTTCACGTTTGCTTCCAGCCAGGATCATCGCACCCCTTACGATGTCGACGCTTCTCATACTCGTCAGGTCGAACAATCGTTCGAGAGTTCGCTCGATCACCTCGGGATCGAGACGATCGATTCGTATGTTCTCCACGGCCCGTCGAGTCGCTCGGGCCTGACCGACGCCGATCGCGAGGTCTGGCGGGCCATGGAGGGGCTGCTGGCGAGCGGTCGTGTCGAACAGATCGGCGTCAGCAACGTCTCACCGGAGCAGTTCGAAGCGTTGATCGACTGGGCCGACCATCCGCCGTCGGCGGTGCAAAATCGCTGCTTTGCGCGCACTGGGTGGGGCATGCGAACGCGCGAAATCTGCGACGCCCGCGACATCACCTACCAGGGATTTTCGCTCCTGACCGCCAACGAGCGCGCGCTTCGCTCGACGCCGATTCAGTCGATCGCCGACCGCCACGACCGTACGATTCCCCAGATCGTCTTTCGATTCGCCCTCCAGCTCGGCATCACGCCACTGACCGGAACGACCAGCGAGGAGCACATGCACGACGACCTAGACGTCTTCCACTTCGAGCTCGACGCCGACGAAGTCAAAACGATCGAGACGATCGCTCTCGAGTAAAGGGTCGTGTCCACACGTCTCGCTCGAGGACGTCGAATACATCAAAAAGGCGCCGAGCTCCTTGTGAGCTCGGCGCCTTCTTGTTTGGACCGTCGCCTCTTCCGGCTCGCCCCCTCGTCCTTTATTCCTTCAGATTGGCACGATAGAGGTAGAGAATCCGCAGGTCGTCTTCGACGGCGATCTCGGTGTCAATCGTACAGCCGCGCGACGCGAGTTCACGAAGGATGTACAGGGCCGAAGCCCCGTCGCCGAGCTCGTGGATCATCATGGCGTCGTCCTCGCCACTCTCGGCTTCGTAGAGGACCTCCGGTTCCGTGTCGGTCAGCCCCACTCGCCAGTCGGAGGGCTGGCTTCCCAGCTCTCGGATTTCCTCGGTAATCTCGTCGGCTCGCTCGTGGGCGTCGCGGATGGCGTTCGTCAGTGACGATAATTCCTGACTCACATCGACCTCGCTCGTGTGCGCATTCGGTTCGCTATGGAAATGAGCAGCACACCCGAGCTATTCCCCTGAGAGCTCGTGGCCCTCATCCCGCCTCGTCGAGGACCTCCAGCATCCGATCGATGCTCGAAAACTTGAACTCCTCCAGGTTGCGCTCGTCGGCGATGCGTTCCTCGCGATCCTCGAGTGCCTGGACTTCGGGAAACGTGACGTATCGGACGTCTCGCTCGTCGAGAAGGTCGAGGAGATCGTCGAGAAGTTCGTCGGGGTCGGCGTCGCCGCCGGGCGCAATGGAAAAGTCTCCGTCCAGATAGGCGAGAATTTCGTCGCACCCCTGCTCGGCATCCTGTTTGGCCTTCCCGACGAGACCATCGGAGGCTTCGCGGGCCCAGCCGACGACGAACGTATCCCAGAGAGGCTCGCCGCGATCGGGATCCCAGACCATGTACCGCGGGCGGTCGGGGTGTTTGTCCCAATCCCCGGGAACAGTGGCAAATTCCTCCCCGTGATCGGGATCGAGCGGCAGCCCGAGCGAGGGCTCGATCTTGTCGCCGATCGCAAAGATCACGGTATCGCACGAGAGCATGTCGTGTTCGCCCGTTCCCTCGATGCCCGGTCGATCGTCCTCGTCTTCGGGCGGACGAAGGGCGTTCTTCTCCACTTCGAGCCCCGTGACCTGGCCATCCTCGTCGGTCTCGATCCCGACGGGCGAGCGCAGAAAGCGGAAGCGAAAGTCGGTGGGGCTCCCCTCGGCTTCGAGCGGCTCGTCGGCGTATTCGACGAGATCCTCGAACTCCTCTTCGGGGTCCTGATCGACGCGCTCGAGGTCCTCGGCGATGGCATCGATCTCGGCCTGGATTTGCTCGACGTCCATCGCCCCACTGACGATTTTGAGCTCGCGCTCGGTGCAGGGGCGTTCGGCGGGCCCTCGACGGTAGACGGCCGTCACCGAATCGACCTGCTTTTCGCAGCTCAACCAGTGGACGATGTCGAGACAGACGTTGCCCAGTCCAATGACGCAGACGTCGTCGCCGATGGGATACTCGCGCTCGCTAAACGGAGGGAGTTTGTTGAAATGATACACCAGATCCTTGGCGTGAAAGACGGCCTCGGCGTCTTCGCCCGGGAGCCCGAGCCAGCGCGTCCCCTGGGCGCCCACGGCGGTGACGATGGCGTCGAATCCGAGATCGCGGATTTCATCGACGCGGATGTCGGCCTCCATGCCCGCCTTGACGTTACCGATGTAGTGGATTCGGTCGCGATCGAGAATGCGACGAAACACCTGCCTCAATCCCCCCTTCATGCGATATTTGGTGGGATAGATGCCGAATTCGGCGAGTCCTCCCGGTTTGATATCCCGGTTGAGCATGACGATGTCGTGACCGGCGTCGGCCAGTTTGTCCGCACCGTAGATGGCAGCGGGGCCGGCGCCGAGGACGGCAAGGGTATAGGTCTCGTCAGACATGGTTGGTGGATAGCGGTGTCGGGAAGCTCCATCCCATCACGTATTATGAGGCTACAACATGTTCTCCGCATCCGGGTCAAGCCCCGGATGACCACATGTCAGACGTGTTCCTCCTCCGTGTCATTCCCGACGACGCAACAACTCCGGCGATGCGGCCGATGATCATCGATGAGGGGGGGAGCGGCGAGCTGTCAGGTGGTCTGGAAGGAGTGAGCCGCCCAACCGCCCGATCTGTCAGGGACGGTGACCCCCTCGAGCGACTGGCCGGTCTGCGGCGGGTGGCGCGCCCAGGCGCGCCGGAGGGCCCCATGTGGAGACGTATATCTGACGTCGAGAAGCATGCAACGACTGCTTTCGGCCATCTGCCTCCTTGGACTCGGCTGTTCGACACTCTCGGGCGAGAAGCGTCTCCCCATGCGCATCTGTTTAGGCGCTTCTTCCCCTCACATGCCGGATGCCCAGGGGAGATCGAGCGCGCAAAGCGTCCGAGTGAAGGTCCGAAAGCCACTTGTCGGGCTCCATTCCGTTCGAGTCCGCGACGAAGCGCCGGCACGCGCGGACGAATGGACGAATGCGAGTGGACGCCCCCGAAGATCGAGTTGCCGGGCGGCGGCAACTCGTGTTGCCACCTCCCCCTTCACTCACCTCCGTTGTCTCGGCTCAAAGGGGGAGCGGGCGTCGGTACGTCAGTTGCAACTGATACGTGGTGAACGTGGAGAGGTTGCTTTCATCTGTGTCTCTGGCCCCGATATCACCATGAATACCCAGGATACGTCACAGGCTCTCGATTCACCTTCGATGTGCGCCCCGATCGCGACGTCCGAAATGGACGAACCCTCCTCAATATCGTCGATGTCCCCCTCGGAGCTCCTCGATCGCTACATGGGTCTGGTCGTCGAAGTCACTCAGGAGATCTATCAGCGGTCGTCGTCGGAAACGACTTTCGACGATCTTCGCTCGTACGGCGTGCTCGGACTCTTGCAGGCGCATCGCCGGTTCGATCCGGATCGAGAGGCGAGTTTTGCCTCGTTTGCCTACCTCCGTGTGCGAGGGGCGATTGTCGACGGATTGCGCTCGCAGACGTGGTCCCGACGCCACTGGACGCTCGACGTCGAGATTCGCTCGGAATCGTCCGAGCTCCCCTGCGACGGTACGGACTACTCCGATGTTGACTCACCTCTCGACAGGCAGACGTCGACTGCCTCCTCGGACGACTCGTCGTTGACGATGCTCCTGACCGATCGTCTCGATCTGGATACGCTCGCCGACACCGGCGAGCGCGCCCCCGAGTCGGCTCTCGAACGCCGTCAGCAGTGGTCTCTTCTCGAAGAGGCGCTCGAAACCCTCTCGGAACGACAGCGCCGGGTCGTCGTCGAGTATTACTGGCACGATCGGACCCTGGCCGATATTGCCGAGA
>JAQCND010000249.1 GCA_028274765.1 Bradymonadaceae bacterium | reverse complement strand
AGCCACGTCTGCATAAAGAGAGTGCGATGGGAAAGATGAGCAGCGTACATACCACTCGCGTGGAGAGACAACTCCTCATGGAAAGTCGAGTGTCCTCGCTCGTCTCGACCGAGCGATGGGGAGAAGAGCGCTTGTTCGGAACGGACGTTCTTCGACGATGCCGACGAGAAGGAGACTGCGAGTGGAGTGATTGCCTTTGGATGGTCTCGTCGAGAAGGACGCTCAATCGTCGCTGCCCGTCTCCTCGTCGATGTCCGACTCGATGTCGTCGAGTTCGTCGATGGTATCGTCGATTTCTTCGATGCGCTCGCGTTTGAGCTTGATTTTTTCGTCGAGATCTTCGCGTCGTTCGTCGAGAGACTCGAGTTTGCTCTCGAGGCGCTCGATCAGGCGATCGAGCGTCTCTTCATCCTCAACGTCCTCCTGGGCGCTGTTCTCTTCGTCGTTCATCGCTCTCTCTCGGGATAAACGAAAACAAGATGGGGAATGATGAAACGACAGGGTCGGATCTCCCCGATACCGCGTCGTGCCTCCACCTCGCCTCGTATCATCGTCCCCGAATGGATTCTCCACAACAGTAGGGCAGAACGGGGATGATTTCAAAGGTCCACGATGCACATCTCATAGGACTCGACCCCAATCGCCTCCCGATCGGCATTCCGCGCAGACCACAACGCCGCGTGTCTCGAGCAGATGGCGAGCCTCGTCGTCGTGCATCCCGTCGGCAGCATGATCCTCGTCTGTCCCCTCGAGGTACGACCACGACCGAGTCGGCCGAGTGTCGACGGGTGTGACTCAGATCCGCGGGATCTCGACGACGCGTGGTTTGGGAGCACCGGCGGCCTCGCCGGCCCATCATCGAGTCGGCCGACTGCAAACGTTGTGCCACGGCGTCTCCCATGGTATCCGAGCGGACCCAGTGTCGACAGAGACAAAGAGCGAGGAGGCACAGGGCGATCGCATTAGAGGTATAAGCCACACATTCACGATTCGTTCCTCGTTACGCCACCTCCATCCTCCCGCCAGGGCGTCGCTGAAGCCACGTGCCAGCAAGGATGCTCACGTCGAGGACGTATCAAGGCGCTCCGAACCGATATCGGATCGATCCGGAAGGCCCAGCTTCGGAGCGCCCCTGTACGTCCCCCGGAAGTGGGCTTCCAGCCGGCTCACGCTCGCAGTGGGGCATTCCTTATGCGATCGCCCTGCGAGGAGGCACTACGAAAGTCCGGGGCAGTTCTGATATGTTGCATGGGGCCGAGTGTATAAGTATCGGCTTTCCACGACTGTGCCCCGGAGTGAAGCGAGTTGACACCCTTCTGGGGCCGATATAGGCTCGAGATCAGGTACGTCGAGTCATCGCCGAGGTACGCAGGGTCATGACGACATCGGACGAACAATCTCCCGATTCGGATGAGCGAGACGATCGCAACGCAACCGAGGGAGACGATACCCCACGGGCCGATGCCGCTGCAGGAGAGGACGGCGCCGGCGACGAGTCTCACAGTCGAACGCCCAGCTCGCTGGGCATCGAAGTCCCTTCGGACGAAGACCCCGAGGGCCCAGGTGACACCTCTTCTGAGCACGATCAAAAGGAGTCGCTCCTCGACGATGCCCCGACGGGACTCGCTGAAGATACTGAACAGATCCAGGAAAGCGCTCCCATCGGAAGCGACACCCACGGCACGCTCAATGGCCCGCCGGGCGGTTCTTCTCGTGACGAAGCCGCTTCCCCGCCGACCGACGAATCCCCCGCCTCTCCTCGAGCCTCCGGAGACGAGCCGGATTCGATGGCCGAAGACGATCAAGACGAAGGCGAAGTGATCATCGGCGGAGAAGGTGAATACGAGGACGAGTCGACGATGATCTCGGACGATTTTTTCTCCGAGATGTCGGACGACGAGCCCGGCGACGATCTCCCCGACGAGGGCGGGGATCTCCACGACGAAGGCGCTCGCGGCGGAGGGGCCCACGGCGAAGCGTCACTCGATCTGGACGACGAACCCGAAGACAACGACGGATTCGACGACGATTACGAAAAGACCGTTGTCAGCGATCAGATGTTCGGCGCGGGGGCAGATGGGATCGAGGAGGGACCCGCTCCCAACGTATCTCCCGACATCGGAAGCGATGACGCTCCCGCTGACTCGGGCCAAGAGTCCGTTCAGGAGGAACCGGCATCCTCGGCGCCGAGCGGTGACCCTGCTTCCGGCCCTCACGCCGGCCCCAACATGGCCGACGCCGGGGCCGCTCCCCGGAACGACTCGCATCGAAGAGGCGCTCCGGCGGAGAGTAACCCCGACCCCGCTCCCCCCCCCGAGGAAAATCAGCCCGGCCCCTCGGGCGGAGGTCGAGAGAGTCAGGGGGATCAGCCCGACGAGG
This sequence comes from Bradymonadaceae bacterium, assembly GCA_028274765.1. Classification (GTDB taxonomy): domain Bacteria; phylum Myxococcota_A; class Bradymonadia; order Bradymonadales; family Bradymonadaceae; genus CAJXPB01. Next base: position 8,852 of record JAQCND010000249.1, on the reverse strand, counting down.
AATTCGCCTCCCAGAAGACCGCGATGTTCGATAGCCCCTTCGAGGACGATCCCGTCTGTCCTCGACTCTCCGTGCTGGAGGGGCCGAGTGCGGGGCAGGAATTTCTGGTCAACGGGCTTCGCAACTCGATTGGACGGGGCACGGACAACAGTATTGTCATCGCCGACGAGGCGACCAGCCGGCAGCACCTCGAGATCGTCAAAAACTCCGACGACTCGTACACGCTCCAGGACCTCCAGTCCGTCAACGGAACCTACGTCAACGGCGAGCGCGTCGAGGAAGCCGATCTCTTTCACGGCGACCGAATCAAACTCGGCCAAACGGTCTGCCAATTCATGATCCCCGGCGAACAGCCTCAGCGCGAGCCGTCGGGCGATCGGCGCATGGTGCCAGCAGGCAACGAGGCGGCAACCTCCGAGCCCGCGCAGGCCGCTCCACATCGAGCTCAGGCGCCCCCCGAACGAGAGGGCACGGACTGGGTCTCCAAGTGGGCGACTCGCATCACCTTCGGAGCGGGATTCCTGTCGATCGTGGCCATCGCCGTGCTTCTAGCTGCCACGTACGGGAGGAGCTTCGGGGAGGGGGGAAGCGACGACGGGTCCAAAGTCGCCAAGCAGCAGTACCGCAAGGGCGTTCAGGCGGTCAAAAAACGCAACTGGACCAAGGCGCGACAGCACTTCAACCAAGCTCACCAAGCCAACCCCCAAACGCAGGGGGTTCAAAGCCAGCTCCAGCGGCTGCAACGCGAGAGCCGAGCCCAAAAGAGTCTCGAACAAGCCCGACAAGCACTCGAAGACGGAGATCAGGAAGCGGCACTCGAAGCCGCTCGCTCGATTCCTCAAAACAGCTTCTACTACGAGGACGCCCAAGAGCTCGTCCGGCGCCAGGAACGTCAAAAGCGCCTCACCAAACTGTACGAAGAAGCCCGGCAGCAGAAAGAAGACGGCGACCGGCAGGAAGCTCTGACGACGCTCCAAGACGTGCTCAGCGTCGCTCCCAACCACGGTCGAGCTCTGGCGCTCCAGCAGCGGATTCTCACAGACATCGAGCGCGACGACAACGAGGAGGACGCATCGGACGATGAAGCCCGAGCGGAACCGTCCCTATCCGATTCGACGGACGATTCCTCGACGACCGTCGCCTCGCGCGGCAGCTCGCCCTCCGACGATTCAGGGTCGTCGTGGTTGCTCGATGAGAGCGGTTCGGGGAGAGACGATTCGTCCGGATCTTCTGGAGGGGAAGGCGGCGGAGACAATGGCGTCGTCAACTTTCAGGAGGGCTTCGTACTGTACAAACAGGAGAACTTCGATCAGGCCATCTCTCACTTCAATCAAGTGGCCGATCAGACCGGGGGCTCGGTCAGCGAGCGAGCTCGGACGGCTGTTCAGAACATCAAACGCTTCAAGCGCCAGTACCAAGCCGGTCGACAGGCGATCTCGCAGAGCCAGTGGAGCAAGGCCACCAGCCAACTGAGGAGCGCCCTCGCCACCGACAAAAAAGTCGCCGACTCGGGCTTTTTTGCCGGCTCGATCACCCGCAGACTCGCCCGGGTGACGGCCGAAAAAGGTATCGCCGCCCTCGACTCGAAGAACTACGACCAGGCCAATAAGCTCTACAAACAGGCCAAACAGTACAGCTCGTCTCAATCCCGTGTTCGCGCTCTGTTGAGAGCAATCGAAAAAGAGGCTCAGGGACTCTACATTAGAGCGGCCGAGAAGAAGAAGACCAACCCGGGGAAGGCGGCCAAACTCTGCCGTCGGATCATGAACATGCTCCCGTCGAGCAGCAGCCAGTACCAGAAGGCTCAAACTCTTCTCGAAGAGGTCTCGAACTGAGGCTCTCGGCTCGATCGGAGACGGTCCGAGGTGTCCTCGCCCTCGCGGTTCGATACCGGGAATCACGACTCTCGTCCATCCCATCGCTTTGCTGTTCGGACGCATCCCATGTGTGTTCGGATGAGCTGGTCACCGTCTCGTTTACGGCGAGCTTCGGGTTGCAGCGAGTCTTGTATCCCCGAACATACGAAAGTGGACATCCCTCTGGGGGCCGAGGTGAGCTCGAGGCGACATGTCCCGCGATATTAATAGAATCTCCGCCAGAGAAGTGGACGCGGCTCTGGAGGTGATTCGACCCACAGTCCGGGCGCCCGGGTGCGTGTGACCGGGCGCGAGCCATGCGAGATGTCAGGCGAGTTCGTCGAGAAGGTGCCCGCCCCCGAGAAACCTCGTCGTCGTATCTCGATCAGTTGGGGGAGCGCTCCGAAAGAACTTTCCGCATTTTGAATTCCAGTTCGTCGAAATCGAAGGGTTTGTCGATGTGATCGTCCGCCCCGAACAAGGGAGAGGTCAGCTCGTTGTTCGTCTCTCCAATCCCCGTCAGCATCACGACGCCGACGTACTCGAATTCGTCGTGGTTGCGGACGTATTTGCAGATCTCCCATCCATTGAGCTCGGGCATCATGACGTCGAGGATGACGAGATCCGGTTTGTGGACGATGATCTCCTCGAGCGTCTCCGCCCCGTCTGACGCCTCGATCAGATGGCAGTCCATCGAGTCGAAGTGCGTCCGGAGCAGCTTCCTCAGCTCGGCATCGTCGTCAGCCACGAGAATGAGCGGCTGCTCGCGCTCCTCCAGAGGACCGTATTCTGGAGAGGGGCGTCCCAGATCCTCCGGACGTTCCAGATCATCGACGGCGACCTCTTCACCTTCTGCATCTGTCATCGTTCTCCATCTCGCCTGAAGGGAACGAGTACACGAACACCATCCACGATGCCGCCGTGTACTCGATTGATATCACACGTTTCGACGGGAGGAGACTCCGCCGAATGGAACCTACCTCCCAGAGAGGCGGGGGCAGTCGCGACGAGACTCGTATCGCCCCGATGAATGCCCCGGCGTCTTCCCGTTACGGTACGCCGGTTCGATCCTCGGTGTCAAGACACACGTCGCGGGCCGACGGAGAGCGCGTGTCACGGCTTCGGTGGCGGGTGCTCGACGCCCGAGCGATTATCATGGCGGTACGAGTGAGTGCTGGACGCGCCGTGATACGTCTACGACGCCGGCTCCCGGTCAGCTCGGTCCGAAGAGCACGGGATTTTAAAACCAGCCCTCGTTCGAACTCTTCCCCTGTCGACGCCGTCATTCCTCCTCGTCTTCCGGCCCCTCGACGGAGTTTCGAACCTGTTCGACCACCTCGCTGTAGGAGGTATTCTCGACGACCTCGCTCATGAGGTCGGTATATTTGTCGACCAGATCCGTCCGCCCCTCGGATCGATAATGCTCGAGGATCTCGTGAAGCTGGATGTAGGTACGCTCGCTGTTGACGAAGTACTCGGCCGCCTGGAGGGTCGCCTGCAATCCGGCGCGGCTCACCGAGGGCGCCGTCGATTTGAAGACGAATTCGCGTCCCTCGCTGTTTTCGATCCCGACCGTCGCCTCCGCTTCCGCTTTGGCCGTTTGATCGGGTCCGGCATCACTCGAGATCAGCCCCTCGATTTCAAATTTCGAGAAACGGATCGATTTCAGCGATGGATATTCGTCGGCGAGCCGGCTCTGCACCCCCGAGAAGAAGGCATCGATCGCACCGACTCCTTCACCCTCGACGGTCAACGTCGAGCTATCCTCTCGACGGAGGGTACACTGGATCTGGCACGACTGCCTCTCTTCGAGGTCTTCGTTCAACGTGTATTTGGCGACTTCGAGATGAAGGTAGTCGTCCTGGAGCACTTCCTTCATCTTGCTGATCATAACCTCTTGCTTGTCTTCTCTCATGGCTTGACCTGCGGTGTGAGCGCGAATTCAAGGGACACGTGACGCGTCGAATAGTCCATTCGGCGCAACATATCCCCCGTGTGACGTTGGAAAAGAGAGATCGCGTACGATGTGCCGGACACAGACCTGACGCACTGTAGCGAATCCGTTACACTTTTCATCCAGCACGCCGTCCATCAGGATCGCAAATGTCAGTCTAGGTGGCAAACATGGTCAGGGACTCACATCCAACGAATCGGGGTCGAGACTCGTCGACGGGGGAGGCGCAGGACGAAGTAGTCCGAGAATCGAGTACCTATCTGACCGATCCTATGGCCTCCAAGTTCTGTCAGACCTTTGCCGAGGGACTGGAGAGCGGGATTGGATACGCGCGCATCTTCTCATTGCTCGAGCGCAACGGTTTCGACTCGACGATGGTCGAGAACCTCCGAACCGCCATTCTCGAGGAGGGCGACCTCCTCGGTGAAGCCTTCATGCGATTCGGCGTGCTCGACTCGACGTCCCGCCGGCTGGTCATCGTTGCTGAGAAACAAGGAACCCTTCCCGAAACTTTCGATCGTCTCTCAAACATCTACAGCGATCGCTACGATCGCAAGAAGGATTTCGCGTTCGCTCTGGTCGAGCCCATCGTCCTGATCTGCCTCGGCATCCTTCTGATCAACCTCGTCTCGAGCGGAAATCTCGTCGAGCTCGCCCTCTCGAGTCAGTGGTCTCAGCGAGCCTGGGAGATTGCTCTCGTGTCGCTGACGCAAATCGGGACGTTCGTTCTGACGATCTCGACTCTTCTGTTCGGGTGGCTTCACCTGCCGGTCGACTTCAGCCCGCGCGACTTCTTTGCGCGCATCTGGATGCGGATTCCCATTGTCAGCAAGGCCAAACGCCTCTTTGCAATCAGCATCTTTTGCCGGTACCTGGCTCAGTCCATCAGCAGCGGCATGGACGTCTACTCGAGCATGGAACTTGCCGCCAAAGCCACCGACTACCCCAAGCTCATCAGTCAGATCGAGGAGGCTCGCCAACACATCAAAGAGGGGAAGGGGTTGGCCGAATCGCTCTTTTCGGCCGATGCTCTCCCCGACGACGTGATCGAATACGTCGAAATCGGTGAAGAATCGGGCCGGCTCGGCCATCAGCTCAAGATGCTCGCTCAGCGATACGAAGAGCGGGCCGACGATCGATTTCGGCGCCAGATGAAAGTCATCACCTGGATCGTTCGATACAGCATCGTCGCCTCCGTCATCATCGCCGTCTTTCTCTCGATCCTGTCGATGGAGCTCTCGATATGACTTCGTATCACGGTTTTTGCCACGACACCGGAGCCCAAGCTCACTGGTGAGCGCGCGACCTCCAACGTCGCATCCGCCGATTCTCTGATGCTCCCCCCAACGCTTGGTCATACTTCGATGAGTCGCATGGCCCGTATGGCGTCTTCGTCGCCCGACAGCGATCGGGCCGACTCGACCATGTCCTCGAGCTGACGTTCGCTCAAAGGCTGATCGAGGGCGTTCGCATCGTAGGCAAAACCGTACCGGGGAAAATCCCGATGGCTCGACCCGACGTTGCTGACCCCCGCCTCGTAGATACAGTCGTCGACGGCCTTTTTGGTGCCGCGCGCGTCGCTGTGCACGACCGTCAGGACGTAGCTCGGGTCATCGGGGTTGACGGTGATTCGCTTGCCGCGACCGAAGACGTTGTCGCGCACCGTACCGTACTGATTGAACAGGTGGGTCGTGTTGCCGATGCGCTGCCCGATCCGAGGCTGGGCTTCCTGGGTGGCCGCGCCAATGTGAGGCGTACCCCAGATGCGATCGATGTCGGCGTAGGGGTTGTCCCAGGTCTCGTCGCCGCTGGGCTCCTGGGGATAGACGTCGACGAGGGCGTGTCGCACTTCCTCACGTTCGACGGCTCGAATCAACTCGTCGGGCTCGAAGACAAAGCCCCGTGAGGCGTTGATGAACAGCCGCGGGCTCTCGCGATCCCTGTCGGCCGCGAGTTGTGAGAAGTGATCTTCGTAGTTGAGGAGCCCCTCGTTGGAGTTGCCGCGGTGGTCCTCGGCCGAGACATGGACGGTCACCATATCGCCCTTGCGGAAGGCCTCGGCGAGCGAGTCACAGGCGTTCCAGCCGAGTGTCGTCCCGACCTCCCGGGCCACTTCGTCAACATCGTAGAAGTGGATGTCCATCCCGAAATTCTCGGCCATTTGGGCCACCTGCTGGCCGATGTTGCCGAGCCCGATGATCGAGAGGGACTTGTCGCGAAGCTCGTAGCGATGGATCTTGTCCTTGGTCCATCGACTCTCGTCGGTCGCCTGCACCGCCCCAAAGATGCGCCGCGACAGGCAGATTATCTCGCCGATGACCATCTCGACGACCGACCAGCCGTTGCTGATGGGATCGTTCATCACCATCACGCCCTCGTCGGCACAGGCATGTTTGTCGACGGAATCGTCGCCGATGCAGCAGAGCATGACGGCTGCCAACTCCTCGGAGGCCTGCAGGACGCGCTGATTGACCTCGAACTGACTCCGCTTGAAGAGCAGATCGTGCTGGCGTGCCTCGAGGGCTTCGACGACCGTGTCCTCACTGATCCCTCGCGGGTAGCGTTCGATCTCGATATCCTGAGCATCTAAGTACTCGTCGAGCGTCTCGTCCGGCCCCTCGAGTACCAGTGCACGCTCGAACTCTCCCTGCAACAGGCGAACTCCGTCGATTTTCGGCATGACTGCTCCGTAAATGATAGATGGATTGCGACGTCATGACCCACCGAGCGAGGCGAGTGGGTGGGATGCTTGTCTAAGAGAGCGCGCATAAGAGATGGAGAGGCTCGTTGTCAATGACTCGCCCCTCGTCTCAACCGATGTACGTTTCGGCAGAGACCGTCACCTCGGGCGCCCGCCACGGCACTCTTCCCGCTCGAGGCGAGCTGGGTGGGGCAGTGCTCAGATGACGACATTCTCCTCGTGTTCCCCGAAGACCTCGCGGAGGGTGTCCGAGATCTCGCCGAGGGTGACCTTTGATTTCACGGCGTTCAGGATGTGGGGCATCAAGTTGTCGCTCCCCTGGGCGGCCTCCTTGAGCGACTCGCGAGCCGACTCGACTTCGTCCATCGCCCGCGAAGCCTTGAACTCCCGGAGACGGTCGATCTGATTTTGCTCGACTTCTTCGTCGACCTTCAACAATTCGCCGGGCGGCTCCTCGTCCTCCTCCTGGAATTCGTTGACCCCGACGACGATGTCGTCGCCCTCTTCGCGAGCCCGCTGAGTCTGATAGGCGGCCTCCTGGATCTCGGACTGCTGGTAGCCGGCCTCGATGGCTTCGGGCGCCCCGCCGAGGTCGTCGATGCGAGCGATGTATTCCCGGGCTTGCTCCTCGATGTGGTCGGTCAGCGGCTCGATGACGTAGCTGCCGGCCAACGGATCGACGACGTCGGCCACGCCGGATTCATGGGCGATCACCTGCTGGGTGCGAAGCGCGATGCGCGCAGCATCCTCGGTCGGCAGGCTCAGCGCCTCGTCCCAGGAGTTGGTGTGGAGTGACTGGGTGCCGCCGAGGACGGCGGCGAGCCCCTGGATGGCGACGCGTACGATGTTGACCTTGGGCTGCTGGGCGGTCAGCGTCGACCCGGCGGTCTGGCTGTGGAAGCGCATTTTCATGCTTCGCTCGTTGTCGGCCCCGAACCGCTCCTTGATGATTTTGGCCCAGAGCCGGCGGGCGGCGCGGAACTTGGCGACCTCCTCGAGGAAGTTGTTGTGGACGTTGAAGAAAAAGGACAGTTGGCCGGCGAAGTCGTCGATGTCCTGACCGGCGTCCAGTGCCGCTTCGACGTAGGCGATGCCGTTGGCGAGCGTGAAGCCGACCTCCTGGGCCGCCGTGCTCCCGGCCTCCCGGATGTGATAGCCCGAGATGCTGACCGTGTTCCACTTCGGGGTCTCTTCGCCGCAGAACTCGAAGATGTCCGTGATGATCCGCATACTCGGGCGGGGCGGATAGATGAACGTCCCCCGCGAGATGTATTCTTTGAGCACGTCGTTCTGGATCGTGCCCCGCAGTTGACTTCGGTCGGCATCTTGTTGATCGGCGACGGCAATGTAGAGCGCCAGCAGGATGGCCGCCGTCGAGTTGATCGTCATCGACGTCGAGACTTCCTCGAGCGGAATTTGATCGAAGAGGATCTCCATGTCGGCGATCGAGTCGATCGCCACTCCGACCTTGCCGACCTCGCCGCGGGCCCGTCGCGAGTCGGAGTCGTAGCCCATCTGCGTGGGTAGATCGAAGGCTACCGACAGGCCGGTCGTCCCCTGCTCGAGCAGGTACCGGTACCGCTCGTTGGACTGCTTGGCCGTCCCGAATCCGGCGTACTGGCGCATCGTCCAGAGACGCCCCCGGTACATCGTCGGGTAGACCCCCCGAGTGAAGGGGTATTCACCGGGGTATCCGATGTCTTCGCTGTAGTCGGTCTCCTCGGTATCCTCCGGCGTGTAGAGGTCGTCGAGGGGCGTGCCATCCGAGATGGTGAACTCGTCGCGGCGCACGCCGTACTTGTCGAGGATGGGCTCGAGGACGTCCTCCTCCCACTCCTCGGTCGCCTCGCGCAGCTCCTCGTAGAGATCCTCTCGATCGTCGTCACTCATCGTCTCAGTCTCCAATACTCACCAGTGTGTCGCCGATCTCGACCGAATCACCCGACTCGACCTGGACGGCACTGATTGCGCCCGCCTTGTGGGCCTTCAGGTCGTTCTCCATCTTCATCGCTTCGACGATGACGACCGTCTCGCCCTTGTCGACGTCGTCGCCCTCGGCGGCGATCGTCTCGACGACGGTGCCGGCGATGGGGCTCTCGAGGTCGGGTCCGCCTCCGCCGGCCGCGCCGACGCCTGCCTTGAGCATCCGGAGCTCGCGCTCGTTGAGTACTTCGATCTGGTGGCGTTGACCGTCCTGCTTGACGTCGTACGATGCATCGACCTCGCGGATTTCGACGTCGTGCGATTCGCCGTCGCGAAGCAGATGAAGGCGGCCCGCTTCGGGCTCGTAGGCCTCGACGACGAAGGTGTCGCCGTCGGGGGTCGTCACTTCGTATCGTCC
>JAQCND010000248.1 GCA_028274765.1 Bradymonadaceae bacterium | reverse complement strand
AGGTCGGGGAGCCTTGCGAGAAGCTTCCAGCCTGCACGTCGTGAGCACGGAAGCTGGCCGCGAGCAACGAGGGGATCAGTGATTCGCCTCGAGCCATGTCGAAATCGCGTCTTGGAGCTGTTCGGGGACGCCGACGTAGACGTAATCATCTCCCCCGAGGGTGCGGAGGCCGAGGTAGGTGAGGCCCAGCCGTCGGAGGCGGCCGAGCGGGGTGTTGCCGTGGAAGTCGAGCCACGGGCCCCGGGGATCGATCAGATCCGAGGTCAGCAGCGACGTGATCGGCAGATGCGAGGGCTGTTCGGCCAGCAGGGCGGCGATGCGGTGGGCGGGCTCGTCGAGACACGTCTCCAGCAGATGGTCGACCGTGCCCTTCGAGGTGAGATGCTCGGCAATCACCTCCTCGCGTTCGCCCCGCCGCGAGGGTCGCTCGTCGAAGTCGAACTGCTCGAAGATGGTATCGAGCTGGTCGACGGGTAGACGAGCGAGGCCGTCGGCGAGGGCATTGGAGGTCGGGAAGGTCTCGAGGTCGTCGACGTCGGGGTTGACGGCATCCGGATAGTCGGAGCCAAACCAGGCGAAGTCCTCCTCGACGACCTCGCGGATCTCTTGTTCGAGCACTTTCTCGTCGATGGGGAGCTGGTCGATCGGACCGTAGTCGGCCTGAAATTCCTCTTTGAGGTGTTCGACCAGCTCGTCGGTCGTCTCGATCTCGGCCGGGTCGAGCAGCTCCAAGACGGGATCCCACATCGGGCCCGCCCGCTGGCGTCCCATGGCGTCGAGGTCGTCCCTCGCCGGAGCGTCGAGCGGAGGCATGTCGGTTCTCGAGGCTCGTTCCTGCGGAGCTCCGTCGGCCTCACCGACGGGGGCAGCCCCCGCTCGAGAAGCATGTTCCCGGGCCCGACGCTCCAGTCCTTCGGCCGAGGGAAGCTGGACCCAGCTCGGTTTGAATACATCGGGGTCCCAGTCGCCGAGCCACTCGCTCACTTCGGGGTCGAGCGTCTCCGCTCGGAACGCGCCGACGAGCTGCTGGTAGGCGGCGACGCCTCCGCAGTTCTCCGGAGGCGCGGCGCGCTCGCCCTCGGCGCATCGCGGGGCATCGTCGACGTCGTCGGGGGACAGGCGCGCCTCGACCTCCAGCCGCATCGTCCAGTGATCGCCGAAATCGTAGAGATAGCGCAGTCGATCGCCCTCCGAGTCGAGCACGTTTCGCAGTGTCACCGTGCGGGCGTCTTCGGGGTCGGGCGCGATTCCGTCCTCGAACGGGAGCCCGTAGTCCGTCCCGTCGCGAGTGAACTCCCAGAGATGGGTGCCGGACCAGCCCAGGGCGAGCTGGATGGCCTCGTGGAGGGCCGCCAGCGAGAGGTCGTCCGGGACGTCGAGTCGGCGCCAGATCTCCGGTTCGATGCGATCGAAGCTCAGTCGGATGCGTAGCACGTCATGCATGGATGTGAGGGAGGCTGGAGTTGGAATCAGTCGTTCGAGTTGGCGGTCTTACGCACATCGTTGACGAACGCCTCGTCGATGTCCCCTCCGGCCGTCTTCGGCCAGGACTGGTCCCCTTCGACCTCGAGGCAATCGTCAGCCTTGCGAGTGAAGGTCTTGCCCGAAAAGAAGCGATGCGTCCGGCCCGCCGCCGTCGCCACCGAGACACGGAGGATGGTATCGGTGTAATGCACTCGGACCTCGGTCACCGACAGCCCGTGCCAATCGGTGGCGCACATGCCGGTGGGTTTCAAGACGGCCACATGGGGAACGTCGCCCTCTCGACGAACCTCGGCGATGCGAAAATCTTCGGCGAACGTGCCGTCTTTGAAACTCGATTCGACCGCCTGCAGGAATGTCCACCCCCTTTGTGCCCGCTCCAGATGGGTTGAATCCTTCCGATGGATATCGCCGGGCGGATACGCCGCCCCCCACCATGCGCCGGCGCGCACCAGCCCCATCCACTCGACCCGATCGTCGCCGTTGGGCCGGTCGACCCGGTCGTGGGCGACCAGACCCAGAGAAATACCGTCTTCGCTCCGAATCATCGGAGCATATCGATAGTCGTCACCGTCGTCGTCATCTGACGATTCGGGAGCTCGATACGTGATGAATCCCGTCAGGCAGGTTCCAGACTCGGGAAAAAAAGTCGGGTCGGATTGGAGGAGCGAGTCGAGTTGATCTTGCGTTTGAGAACGAGTTGTCGACGCGACGGCCCCCTTGGAGTCGTCGCGATTTTCGTCGGGAGAGGATGCGTCGCGGGTGGCGGGCGGAGGCGAGGTCTTCGAGTCGGCATCGGGCGAGCCGTCGGAGTCGCCCGCCTCGAGCGAGAGCGGCACCAGGCCGACCATCAATGCGAGACCGACGGCATGTGGGAAAGGGCGACAGAACATGATAGTCGATTCGCGTCGAATCGAGGTTCGAAACGCAGACGACTCTTTCCACGACAGCAACGACGAGCGCTCGTGACCGCACCTCACCAGAGCGCGATCACAGCAGAGGGGCTCCCGACCACTCGTCTATTGACCGATCAGCGTATCAGCGGAACGGCGACGAGACAACGAACGCTCCGAGGTCGTGCCATTCGAGCCGAACACAGATGCGTCGGACAGAGACGATGATCGAGGCCGACGGTGACATCGGCGATCGCCCCGAATCGCCCCCCTCACATTCGCGCTCAGCGTCCAGAGAGAAGGTCCCGCATTTGATGCGATCTGACTTTTTTGCGTTGCGAGACTTGATACCGCTGAACTCGTGATAACATGAAAATGGACCGAGTGACGACGGAACCCACCGTCGACGCTCGGCGCCGAATCGAAGCGGGCAACTCGGCACCGTGGATTCCGCAGGACCGCGAATATCAAATGAATCGTCGATCCGACGGAGCCCTCGCTCGAGACCGCCCGGATATTGAAGCGTGCACATCCTCAATTGCATGACCACATGGAGGCTTCCATGAACGTCAAACCGCTCGACGATCGCGTACTCGTTCAACGTGTCGAAACCGAAGAAAAGACCGACGCCGGCATCATCGTGCCGGAGAGTGCCCAAGAAGAGCAAAACGAGGGCATCGTCCGTGCGACCGGACCCGGCCAAGTCGGCAACGATGGGGAGCGCATCCCGGTCCAGGTGTCGGAGGGCGACCGCGTCCTCTTCGGCGAATACTCCGGGACCGAGGTCACCATCCAAGGTGAAGAGCACCTCATTCTTCGCGAGAGCGAGCTTCTGGCCGTCTTCAACGACTGAACGACGGCTCGTGCCGATGCGATCCGTCACAATCGCACTCGGCATTCTACTGCATACCACTGCTTTTTGACTGGATCGATACCGATTTCAAGGAGGATTCACGATGGCTGCCAAGGACATTATTTTTGAGTCGGAAGCTCGAGAAAATCTTCTCGAGGGCGTTGAGAAACTCGCCGACGCCGCTCGCGTGACGCTCGGCCCCCGTGGCCGCAACGTCGTGCTCGAGCAGAGCTTCGGCGCGCCCCAGATCACCAAAGACGGTGTGACCGTCACCGACGAGGTCGAGCTCGAAGACAAATTCGAAGATATGGGCGCCGACCTCGTCAAAGAGGTCTCGTCCAAAACGGCCGACGAGGCCGGTGACGGGACGACCACGGCGACGCTTCTGGCCGAAGCGATCTACCGCGAGGGCTCGAAACTCGTCGCCGCCGGTCACAATCCGATGTCGCTGAAGCGCGGTATCGAGACGGCTGTCGACACGATCACGTCCGAGATTGCCGGCATGGCGACGCCGACCCAAGAGCGCGAGATGATCTCGCAGGTCGGCGCCATCTCGGCCAACAATGACGACAGCGTCGGCGAGCTGATCGCGGACGCCATGGAAGAAGTTGGCAAGCAGGGCGTCATCACCGTCGAGGAGGCCAAAGGTCTTCACGACGAGCTCAACGTCGTCGAAGGGATGGAGTTCGACGAGGGCTATCTGTCGCCCTATTTCGTGACGGACTCCGAGCGTATGGAAGTCCGCTACGAAGAGCCTCTCATCCTGCTGTACGACGGCGAAATCAGCAACATGCAGGACCTGCTGCCGGTGCTCGAGCAGGCCAAGCAGCAGGGCAAACCCCTGTTCATCATCGCCGACGACGTCGACGGCGAGGCCCTGGCGACGTTGGTCGTCAACAACCTCCGCGGCGTCCTCGACGTGGCGGCAGTGGGCGCGCCCGGCTTCGGCGACCGTCAGCAGCAGCAGATGGAAGACATCGCCACGCTGACCGGTGCGCAGATGATCAGCGAAGAGCGCGGCATGCAGCTGGAGAACACCCAGCTCGCCGACCTCGGGAGCTGTGACAGCATCACGGTGACCGAAGATGGCACGACCGTCGTCGGCGGTCACGGCGAAGAAGAGCGGATCCGCAGTCGCATCAACCAGATCGAGGCGCAGGTCGCGAACGCCACGAGCGACTACGACCGCGAGAAGCTCGAAGAGCGCCGCGCCAAGCTCGTCGGAGGCGTCGCCGTCATTAAAGTCGGGGCCGCCACCGAAGTCGAGATGAAAGAGAAGAAGGCGCGTGTCGAAGATGCGCTCAACTCGACACGAGCGGCCGTCGAAGAGGGCATCGTGCCCGGCGGTGGTGTCACGCTGCTCCGCGCCAGTCAGGCGCTCGATAACCTCGAGGTCGACGACCCCGAGGAGCAGGCGGGCATTGACATCATCCGCAGAGCGACCAAGGCGCCGATTCGGCAGATCGCCGAGAACGCCAACGAGGATGGCTCGATCGTCGTCCGAGAGGTCCTCGACAGCGACAACGACAACTACGGCTTCAACGCGCAGAGCCAAGAGTACGAGGATCTCGTCGACAACGGCGTGATCGACCCGGCCAAGGTGACGCGCACGGCGCTTCAGAACGCCTCCAGCGTCGCTGGCATCATGCTGACGACCGAAGCCCTCGTCGCCGAGAAGGAGACGGAAGGTGACGAAGAGGGTGGCGGAGCCGGCGCTGGCGCCGGAGCCGGAGCGGCCCCCGGTGGCGGAATGCCTGCCGGCGGTGGCATGCCCAGCATGGCGTAATGCCAGACCCCGAACAGGGGACGGCTCTCCCCCGACTGGGGCAAGAGCCGGCCCGCGTCGGTTCACTCCGGCGCGGGACGCGATTCGGAGTCGAGCCGACTTCCGCGCCACGTCCGTCGCAGTTGCGTCGGGCGTGCGGCTCCTCCGACTCCCCGATACGCTGTGTAAGAGCTGGTTTCAACACACTCGGACGGGGCTGCAGTTGCGGCTGATGCAGCGATTACGGTGTCGCCGACCTCCACGATCCCTCTGGGATCACCGTCGGTTCGATTCCTTGCCCTCGCGCGCCCAGCCACACCCTCGCTCCTCGCCGAAGTTCTGAAACCAGCTCCCAATGCGAGCCGAGCTCCCTTTGTCGGGGGCTCGGCTCGATGTATGTCTCGGGGGGATCGTACGCCCCGCGATCCTCGATGCCAGGACGCCACGATTCGTTCTCGCCTTTCGAGCTCGTTGCTCTCCATCCTCGAGCGCCAATCTCATGGGCCACTCGTTTGCCAATATTCACGTCGATATTGCCGAGACCTCTCGTGACGCGGAGGCAGTCGCCGATCAACTCGCCGCCGACCTCGGGCACGGCGACTATTACCGCGAGGTCGACGACGCCGACGATTCCGATCGCACGATCGCTGTGGCCCCCTCCGACGGGGACGGATGGGTGACGAGCTACGACTCTCGCACGCGTCATCAGAACCTCGGGGGGCTCGAACGAGAGGCATCTGAGCGATCGGCCACGCTCGATCGCCCCGTCGTGGGCGTATTGATGCATGACGGCGACGTCCTAGAGCTGCGTCTGGCCGACGACGGCGATCTCGTCGATCGCTTCTCGTCGGATCCATACTACTTCGGCTCGCCCGAGGAGATCTACGGGGTCGAAGAGGGGGAGCAACTGCGAGGCGATCCTTCCATCTGGGCCGATACGCTCGCAGTCGAGGTCGACGAGGCCGAACTCCGCGACCTCTGGCACGGCGATACGCGTCTCGACGACGCCGACAAGCTCCTCGAGTCGACGATCGACGTCTTCGGATGGTCTCGAGAGCGCGCGACCGTCGGGTATCTCGATCTCCAGGAGACCGGGGTGGACGAGGTAACCGAGCTCAGGCACTTCGAACTCGTCGACTGGCAGGAGTACGTCGAGCGCGTCGAAGGTCCCCCCTCGTTTCAGCCGGCTGGCTCGCAAGTGCCCGAAGACTGCGCTGTCGGCGAGGGGCGCAAACTCAGCGTATCGGTCACCAACGAGGGCGGAGCGGCCGAGGGGCTCGTGGCCTTCGCCTGGGGCCCGGCGCTGGAGCGCGAGATCGTCGAGGTCGAGCAGATCGAGCTCGCCGGAGGTGCCTCGGGGGGACGAGAGACTCGCCAACCCCACCTCCAGCGCGACGAAGATGGAACCACGATGGCTCTTGCCCCCTATTCGAAGCGAAGCGTCGGACCAGCCGTCGCCGATACCGACGTCGACCCTGATCACCCCCCGGAGGTCGAGCGGCGCATCTCCGAGGCTCGTCAGACGGCCTCACTTTCGCTGCACGTCGACGTTCGGGCGGTTTCGGACGGGGAAGCTACGCTGCATATTGGCGTCATGGACCCGGACGTCCCGGAGTCGAGAGGTCTGGCGACGACCGAGATGTCCGTCCTCGCCGAACCACGAGCGCCCCTCCGAGCCCGCGAGTCGCCCGACCGGGAGTACGCGCTCCGACAGATGCAGACGTCGTCGAGTCTCTTTGCGATCGCCCACTTCGATGCTCCAGCCGGAGCTTGGGCGGAGCGAGCAGCCGACGTCTGCACCTCGTGGGCTCGATATCTGGCGGAGCCCAAGCACCTCTATCGCACGTATCTCAACGACGACACGGACCTCACCCCGAAGGAGAAAGAGTATCCTCCGGAAGAGATCGGTGATGATCTGGTCGAACGACTGACGAGCGCCCGAGAATACCGTGCTCACGGTCGCCGTCCTCGAGACGTGGAGTCCATCAAGGAACGCACCGAGCCGGGATTCGGATTCGCCTACTATCGTTCGGTGCCGACGAGCGCCGACCCCGACGACGAGGCCATCTCCGGCCTCGGATTCTGGGCGCATCTCGAGGAGCGCGGGCCCGACGACATCGAGGCGCTCGAACGGCGTCTTCGGTCCCATGTCGACACACTCGCCGGAAGCCAGTCCTTCCTACAGGCCTCGACGGATCGCTGGAACTGGACGCCCTCCTCGGGGCTGGAACGTCTCCCTTACGAACTGGCCTGTGACATCCGATGGATTGGCGACACGCTCGGGCCCGACTGGCTGAGACGGTGGCTCCGGGCGGCGACCTCGACGTCCTGGGTCGGTCCCGAACTGTGGTCACATCTGGACGAGGCATCCGTCGCCGAGGTCGCTCACCTCGAGTCGCTCGGCGCGATTCGACGTCTCACTCTCCGGGACGATACCGACCTCGATGCGCTCGAGGCGGTCCTCGCCGACGTCCTCCCCGACGCCGACGATCGCACGTGACTCTCGTAGTCCTGTCCTCGCCGTCACGCATGTTTCCTCGCCCATATGGCCTCTCCGTCGGGTTCGGCGGCTCGGTCCTCTGGTCCTCTGTTTCGTCTCCCTTACGGAGAAGACTCGGCGAGTGATCGGTGCACCCGATCGAGATACTCGAGCAATCGCGTCTCGACCTTGGCATGGACGTGGCGTCCAATCGATTCGGGCTCGACGTACGGAAGATCGGGATCGGTGATGCAATTCATGGCATGGGAGATGCAGTCCTGAATCACCAGACGATGCTCCAGTCGGGGCGTCCCCTCCTGGAAGAGCGGCTTCCAGCGGCGCGCAAAACGAGGCGGTACGTTGCGATCGAGCGTCCCCGACAGCGAGAGCAGCGGCTGAGTCAGCCCCTCGATGATATCGGGAAGCCGATTCCGAATTTCGAGTGATTTCTCCCAGAACGCGATAGGCTGGCCGAGGATTTTCGAGCCCATGAACATCCCTTCTTCGAGCGTCTCGAGGTCTTCAGCCCCTTCTCGGAGTCGAGAAAGACGCGCTCGGGCCTCTTTTTTGGACAAGCCCTGGGCTTTGAGATCCTCGAGGGATTGTTCGTACTGGTAGCGAATCGTCTCGCCCAGAGTTGCGGGGGTACCCGCCAGCAAGACGGCTCCTCGCACGACCTGAGAACGCCTCGAGGCGATGAATGGCGCCAGTGCCGCCCCCTGGCTGTGACCGATCACATAGATTTCATCTGTCGAGATACCATCCGTTTCCACAAGGTGATCGACTGCGGCAGCTCCGTCCTCGATGAACTGTCGGGGGGTCAGCTCCGAGGAAGGCGCGGGATACCCGTTGTCGGAGCAGCTGTTGAGCGGAACGCACGAGCGTTTGTCGTAGCGCAGGACAGCGTAACCCTTCGAGGCCAGGTGAGTGCCGAGTTCCTCGTGCAGCGAGACGGGTTCGGGAAATGTCATGTTGAGCTGTCCCGACACGCGACCCTCGCGACTGTTGGGGCCACTTCCATGCATGATGACAATACCGGGAACCGGACCCGAAACATCCCGAGGTCGATCGATCGTCCCTTTCATCTGAAGTTCTTCGGATTCGAATGTCGTATCGGTCGAAACGACCTCGTAGGGCCGCTCTTGGAACAGCGATACTGTTGCGCCCGTATCGGAGCGATCACCGGCATCTGGCCGGGACGACGTGTCGGATACGCTCTCATCGGCATCTGCCGAAGGAGGCCGAGCCGAGTCGTTGGGCGCCGTTTGAGGCGTGTCGGAAGGGGAGGGGTCTGAAGGTGGGTCGGATTGCCCCTCCGAACGAGATGACTGTCCGGTCGCTGAATGGTTGCAGCCCAACATGCAGTGGACCATGGCCGACATCAACAGGATAAAGACAACAGTTGCCCGAGACATATCGATGT
>JAQCND010000246.1 GCA_028274765.1 Bradymonadaceae bacterium | reverse complement strand
ACTCGGCCCCGCTCTGTCGACGGCGCGCGAGCCCCTGGGGCGGCCCCCCGGCGGCCGTCCCCCCCGGGCGGATCGCCTCCGACATCGCGGGGGGGGCGGTGGCCGAACTTATCCCAAACGCGACTGTACACGCCAGGAGTCCCCAGGTGGCTCGTACGATCTTGGTGTTCATCATGACGATCGAGTCTCTCCATGGACGAGAAACGCCCACTGACACACCATTTTAATTTCCGTTTCAACTCTGCGATAATCAGAGGTGAACATGTGACAACCAAAATTGTGGTTGGAGAAGTAAGCCCTCAAGCGATCGGAACGAGGCCGAGGCAGTATGGGCATCGAGATCGCTAACGTCGGAGACTATATCGTCACGCTCCATGCGCTTTGCGTCTTCATCGTGGCGTTGTTCGTAGAGATATGTGGTTGGTTCGTTTTCATGCGAGAGCGCAACCAAGATGAGAGCGTGTATTTTCTCATCCTCACCAACACCCTGTTCATCTGGCTCCTGTCGTCCAGCCTCACCGCCACCGCTCCGACGCGCGAGATTGCGCTCGACTGGATCAAATTTGGTTACCTCGGCATTCCCTTCATCGCACCTGCTCTCTATCAGTTTACCGTCTGCGTGCTCGGATGTCAGGAGCAACGGCGAGAATATATCGCCTGCCAGTGGACACTCGGAGCTGTCTTTGCCAGCACTATCCTCGTCTTCGATGCCTTCGTCGCCGGTGTCTATCGGTACGAATGGGGGTTCTTTCCTCGGCTCAACAACGAAAGTTTCGTATTCTCTGCTGCCATAGCGATCGGAATCGGGGGATCGCTCTTCGAATATACCCGGGCCCTCGGCAGATCTCAGTCGGATGCAGATGAACAACGTACGCTGTGGCTTCTCAGTGCATTGTCAATCGCTTCATTCGGGCTTATCGATTTTATTCCCGCCTACGGCATTGACGTTTATCCAATCGGTTACGTGAGCCTCGGACTCTTTGCGGTCGCGGCGGGCTATACCATCTGGCGATACCGACTTGTCGAACTGACGCCCTCGTTTGTCGCCGGTCGGGTCTTCGACACCATGGAGGATCCCCTCCTCGTGTGCGACGAGAAGGGCCATATTCGCATTGCCAACGAAGCGGTCCATTCCGTCCTCGGCTACGACACGTCCGAGTTGAGCGATGAATTTATCGGTCATCTCGTCGTCGAGTCGCCTTCGAGTGTCTCCGAGGATCTTCACAACTTTATTCACCGCCCCGTTCGGGGGCGCGAGATGCTCTGGCGAGCCGCAGATGGATCCGAGGTGGCAGTCGAACTCTCGGTTCGAGTACTCTCCGATGACGAAGACAACCACATCGGCACGGTCATCATCGCTCGAGATCTGCGCGACCAGCGCCGAACCCAGGCTCAACTCGAGTCGAGCCGCGAGCGCTTCGAACTGATCGCCAAGGGCGCCAACGACGGCATCTGGGACTGGGATCTCGAGACGGACGAGCTCTTCTATTCGAAACGCTGGAAGCGCGCCATCGGCTACGAGGACGAGGCGATCGAGGAACGCCCCGAGGAATGGTTCGAACGCATTCATCCCGACGACCGGCCCCGGGTCCGCTCGACGATGTCGGCGCATCTCGAGGGAGGAGCCCCGACGTTCGAGTGTGAATATCGCCTGGAACATCGGGATGGTTCGTACTGCTGGATGGAGGCCCGCGGGCTGGCGGTCCGAGACGAAGACGACCGGCCCCTACGGATGGTCGGCACGCAGATCGACATCAGCGAGCGCAAAGAGCTCGAGGAGCAGCTTCGCCGTGAATACTTGCACGATACACTGACCGACCTCCCCAATCGAGAGCTCTTTTTGGATCGTATCGATCGGCTGCTCGAGCTTCGGGACGACCAGCTCGAACACGATTTCAGCGTCTGTGTACTGGATATCGATCGCTTCACGGTCATCAACGATCGTCTCGGTCACGAAGTGGGGGATGACCTTCTGGTCCGGACGGCCGAGCGGCTCGAATCCATGCTGGACGAAGCCGATACGGTGGCACGACTGGGCAGCGACGAGTTTGGACTGTTGCTGGCGGACGCCAGCGATCGAGACGAAGCCCTCTGGGTGGCCGATCGCATCGCTCAGCAGCTCAATTACCCGATCTGGGTAGATGATGAGCAGATCGATCTATCAGTATCGATCGGTGTGGCAGTCAGCTCGCGCGAGTACGGCGAAACTGAAGAGCTGCTCCGCGACGCCGATCTGGCCATGTACGATGCCAAATCCGAGGATCGCGACGACATCGTCGGATTCGATACGGAGATGAAGCAGCGTGTCATCGGTCGCGCTCGACTGGAGTCGGAGCTCGAGGAAGCGATCGAGGCGGAACGCCTGTCGATCCATTATCAACCCATTGTCGATCTCGAGTCCGGAGAGATACAAAGCTACGAAGCCCTCACTCGATGGAATCATCCCGAATACGGGAGTGTCTCGCCGGGGCGATTCATTCCGATCGCCGAGCAGAGCGGGCTGATCGTCGACCTGACGCAATACGTTCTCAATCGGGTGACACAACAGCTCGCCGAATGGGCGGCTTATCTCCCATCCATGCTGGCCCCTGTCCAGGTCAACGTCTCGTCGGTCGAGGTGACACAATCGGAGTTGACACAGACGCTGGCCGATCGACTCAGTTCGACGGAGTTTCCCGAAAACATGTTGTGTATGGAACTCACCGAGCGAGCCGTCTTCGACCATCCCGAGGGCGCCTCCCATATCGTCGAGCGCCTCCAATCGATGGGGATCACTGTCGCCATCGACGACTTCGGGACGGGGTATTCGTCACTCAGTTACCTGCGCCAGTTCGATGCCGATCAGATCAAAATCGATCGTGAATTCATCCACGATGTCGCCTCAAACTCGGAATCGCGCGAAATCGTACGTACGGTCTCGCGTTTGGCCGATACGCTGGGGATGAAAGTCGTCGCCGAGGGCATCGAGCGAACATGTGAGATCGAGGCGTTGCGCTCGTTCGACATCGCCTGTGGGCAGGGTTACTACTGGTCGAAGCCTCTACCGCCCGACGAGCTCACGGACATCGAGGGGACAACGCATGAGCAGTCACCTGCCCCCCGATCGACGAGTGCCGGATAACCCCTCGCATCGACCGCTCATTCGACCAGTGCCCGTCCTCGCTCGGCGATGGCTCCGGGGGTGAATCCAAACTGATCGTAGTTGACCTCGTAGGGAGCCGACGCGCCGAAACGATCGATGCCGACGACATCACCCTCGTCGCCGACCCATCGGTCCCATCCCTGGGGCGTTCCGGCCTCGACGGCGAGTCGAGCGTCGACCTCCGGCGGCAGGACGCGCTGTCGCCACGACTTCCCCTGCTCGTCGAAGACTTCCCAGGAGGGGAGACTGACGACTCGGGTCGAGATATCCGACGCCAGCAGGTGTTCGCGTGCCTCGACGCAGAGGGGGACTTCACTTCCCGTGCCGATCAGAATGAGCTCGGGATCGCCGTCGGGCGCATCGGCCAGGATGTAGCCGCCGCGCGAGGCGTCGCCGACGACCTCGAGTTCCGAGCGGTCGACGACGGGGACGTCCTGTCGGGTGAAGACGAGGCTCGAGGGCCCCTCCTGGCGTTCGAGGGCGAGTTGCCAACAGGCCGGAACTTCGGCCGGGTCGCCGGGGCGCAAGACCGTCATGTTCGGGATGGCGCGGAGCGACATCAGATGCTCGATCGGCTGGTGGGTCGGCCCGTCCTCGCCGAGTCCGATGGAATCGTGCGTAAAGACCATGACCGTCGGCTGGTCCATCAGGGCGCTCAGGCGGAGCGAGGGTCGCATGTAGTCCGAGAAGATCAGAAAGGTCGCCCCGTAGCCGCGGACGCCGCCGTGGAGGTTCATCCCGTTGACGATGCCGCACATGCCGTGCTCGCGCACCCCGAAGTGCATGCACTGACCGTCGAGGTCGTCGGGCGCGACGACGCCGTGTTCGTCGTGCAGCGTGCGATTCGAGCCCGCCAGATCCGCCGAGCCACCGACCAGCTCGGGCAGACGGTCGTAAAGGACGTCCAGCACCTCCCCGTTGGCGTCGCGGGTCGCCATCGTCTCGCCATCCGGAGAGAAGGCCGGCAGGTCCTCGTCCCATCCGTCGGGGAGTCGACCGTCGAGACGACGCCTCAGCTCGGAGTGCCGATCCGGCGAGTCCGCCCGAAAGGCCTCCATCCGGTCGTGCCACTCGTCTTCGAGCGCATCTCCCTCCTCGGTGGCGTCCATGTGGTCGCGCACCTCGTCGGGGACGTAGAAGGGCTCGTCGTGCTCCCAGCCGAGCTGTTCTTTGGTGCGAGCGACCTCCTCTGTGCCGAGCGGCGCGCCGTGGGCGGCGGCCGTGTCGGCCTTGTTGGGCGAGCCGTAACCGATCGTCGTCTCCAGCGCGATGATGCTGGGGCGGTCGGTCTCCTGCTGGGCAGTCTCGAGGGCGATGTCGATCTCGTCGAGGTCGTTTTCGCCCCGCACTCGCTGGGTGTGCCAGTCGTAGGACTCGAAGCGCTCGAGCACGTTCTCCGAGAAGGCGAGGTCGGTGCGGCCGTCGATGGTGATCTGGTTGTCGTCGTAGACGTAGACGAGCTTGCCCAGCCCCAAATGTCCGGCCAGCGAGGCGGCCTCGTGAGAGATCCCCTCCATGACGTCTCCGTCCGAGCAGAAGACGTACGTGTGGTGGTCGATGACGTCGCCGAACTCCGCTCGCAACTTCGCCTCGGCCAGGGCCATCCCGACCGCATTGCCGAACCCCTACCCCAGCGGACCCGTGGTGGTTTCGACGCCGGGCGTCAGGTCACACTCCGGATGGCCCGGCGTGAGGCTTCCCCACTGCCGGAAGTTCTTGATCTCGTCGAGCGTCATCGCCTCGTAGCCCGTCAGATGCAGAAGCGCATAGAGGAGCATCGAGGCGTGGCCGTTCGAGAGGACGAAGCGGTCGCGGTCGGGCCACTCGGGGTTGACGGGGTTGTGGCGGAGATGGCGCGTCCAGAGCACGTAAGCGGCGGGCGCCAGTCCCATCGGAGCGCCCGGATGCCCACTGTCGGCGCGCTGGACGGCATCCATCGAGAGAGTACGGATCGTATTGACACAGAGGCGATCGAGCGAATTCGTGGTCATGGCATCCAGCGAGACGAGAGTCGAAGGTGGACGGCGTCGTCTCAGGGTGAGTTGCGAGCCCAAATAGCAGCCTGTATGTGGAATGCGACGGTGGAATTGTCAATGTCGCTCACAACACGCCGCCTTCTCTCGACATGTCGTCTGATTTCGCTCTTTCTCTTCGTCGAATTCCGGGGGAGGCCCCGAAGACGAGCGGCACCACGGTGACGCATGCGACATGACCAATTTCTCCTCCGTGCGCCTCCCGTTTTCACCCTGATACGCAACAACACCGGCATTCGCGCCGACGATCGTGAATGTGCGGGGGCGTCGACGACTGGCGCGGGGACATCCGGTGTGGAGCCCGACAGACGTCGGGGCGCGCGAGTCGTCTGGCGCCGGGCGAAACAGGCCGTTCGCTCCGGCGCCGCGCGCCTCCGCTCGGACGGCATCGGTCGGCTGGCGGAGCTGAAGGGCTCCCGGAGGGAGTATATGGCGACGCGTATCTGAAGCTCGTGCCCCCGGCAGGGTCGCCGGGGGCTGCGTGGTGGAGCGGGCGTCGGGGAGGTTTTGCGGCGCCGCGCGGGCATGTGTCCGGCCGGGCGCTGCTGCGGAGTCGTTGTC
>JAQCND010000239.1 GCA_028274765.1 Bradymonadaceae bacterium | reverse complement strand
CGACCTTCACGTCCCCGGCGTAGCTGATGAGAATGTTCGAGGGGCTGACATCGCGGTGGATGATGTTCAGATCCTCGCCGTACGGATCCTTGGCGCGGTGCGCGAAATTCAGCCCCTTGAGCATCTCCATCGCGGTAAAGAGTACGAGATTGAGGGGGATCTTGATGTTGAGCTTTGCACAGCGTGCCAGCACGCCCAAGAGGTCCTTGCCGTGGACGTACTCCATGGCAATGTAGTACTGTCCATCGATCTCTCCGAGGTCGAAGACCTGGACGATGTTGGCGTGGTAGAGATTGACGACGATCTTTGCTTCGTTGATGAACATCTCGACGAACTCGGTGTCGTCGACGAGGCTCGGTGTGATGAGCTTGATCGCATACTCTTTTTCAAACCCCGCTGCCCCGAACGTTTTGGCCCGGTAGATCTCGGCCATCCCCCCACTCCCGATCTTGTCGAGCAGGGCGTAGCGCCCGAATTTGGTCCACTGGCGAGTATCGTCGTCGATAGAGTTGCTCATAGGACCGGCGGCGATTGACTTATGAGAACAAGTCGAGCACGATGGCGACGCGTCCTTCTCGAGCC
Organism: Bradymonadaceae bacterium; assembly: GCA_028274765.1. GTDB lineage: Bacteria > Myxococcota_A > Bradymonadia > Bradymonadales > Bradymonadaceae > CAJXPB01. The sequence goes on along the minus strand of JAQCND010000239.1, from coordinate 15,251 downwards.
GCAGTGAATGGGCTCCGGGGACTATGGCCTACCCATGCTGCTAGTCTGCATCTGTCCGTTGAATTTTTCTTCAGTGATCAAGTATAGCACATCGAAGGATCGAGGTCCACCGCGACCCTCCTGACGAACAGGGCGATGGTATGAGAGGTGTCGTCAACACATCCGCGGTTCGAACTCCGCCAGATTGCTTCACTTCTCTGCGTCAGGAGTTGTTGCATCGACGTGCCAGCCAGGGGGCTCACGTCCTACAGACGCACGGGGGCGCTCCCGGGGAGAGAGCACAAGACATCCACGACTGACGCCCTCTGGCATGTCGGCGTCCTCGCCGGCTTGCGTCTGCGTGACCTCCATCCCGAGCGCTCTGTCTCGACGAGAGGATTCGGATCTCTCGGTGGACGCCATCGGAGGATCGATGGCAGGGTGGGCGTGGAAAATCGAGAGGAGAATGGGCCCGGCATCGAATGTATGATGACTCTTCGAGACCCGCTGTAGACGATATGACCCAGCATCGAAGCCACGACGAACGTGCCGATCAGATTTTGAGCGCTGCGCGAGATTGTTTCCTCGAGAAGGGGTATTTCGCGACTCGTATGGATGAGATTGCGCGGGAGTCCGGCCTCTCAAAGGGAGGCATCTACTTCCATTTCGATTCCAAGAAAGACATCTTTCGGACGCTCGTCGAGCAGGAATACGAGGAAGCCATGTCGCTGCTCGAAGGGGCTTACGACTCCGGAGAGGGAGACGATCCGACGGAGATGTTCGCCGAGGTGGGCCACCTCTTCACGGAGCGCTTCGCGACCACCGACGCGCCTCGGTTCATGGCGATCATCGCCGAGATGGCACTCCGCGACGAGGATATTCGACAGATGCTGCTGGAGCTGCAGCAAAATTATATCGACCGCACGGCAGACGTCCTCGAGACCGGCATCGAACAGGGTCACATCCGAGAGGAGATCGATCCGGAAGCGGCCGCTATCCTGTTGAAAGCAATCATCGACGGCATTGAGGGAGGATTTGCCATCGGATACGACCTGGATATCGAACAGATCGTCTCGACGGCGATGACACTTCTGGGGCAGGGACTGCTCGAGGAACGGGACCTGGCCGAACTCGCCCCGGCCGACGAAGCCTCCGCCGAATGAGAGAGACGTGCGACTCGCCGAGGGGGACGGAGGCGGACTGTCAGTGGGCGGGTTGGCGGGTGAACCAGATCCAGGCGTTGTAGCCCGGAATGTACGCAGACCACCACGGGAAACCACGGCGATCGAAATACTCCGAGAGGGCGACGAGTCCGAGGATGATGTAGGAGGGAATCCCGTAGAAAAGGACGTGGAGCAGAAGGCCGAGAAGATATCCACCCCAGCCAGTCGAGCCCTCGTGGCCGCCCTCTTTGGCTTGGCCGTGGCCATCCTTCGAGGACTCGTCTTGGTCCCCTTTCGAGGCGTCTCCCTGTTCGGAGGAGTTGTGAGACTTCTGTTTCGTTTCGGCGTGTCCACCGCCGTGACCGCCGCCATGTCCGAGGTTGGCTCCGATGTAGCTGCCGGTGGCGACAAAGAGCACCACGAAGGCGAGTCCCGTGAGAATACCTTGAACGACTTCTTTGCCCATGGTTGCTGAGGGGAGTGCGGTTGGAATCGTTGGGGGCGAGCCGACGCGGCCGCACGAGACGATCGAACGCTCCGCAAATCGACGGACCCGTTTGAGGTTCGCTCGACGCTCCTCTTCTTAGTACATCGGGGGAACGGTTGCAACGGGTCCGTCTCCCCGGCACGGGCAATCAGATTATATGTATATGACGTGCCAGGGTGTATTCCTCGACGAGATGAGCCCTCCATCGCTTCACGTCCCAACGAGAGGGCGCCGAAGCGATCCCCCAGCAGGGGGGCCTGCGTCATGGACGCACAGGTGTGTCAAGGATATATGAAGATGCTCGAAAGCGTCAAAAAGCGTGACGCTCGGCGGCCTTCTGGAGCGATGGTTTCTGGCCGGCTCGTGCCTGGGGAGATGGAGCTCGAATCCGATTGTCCTTTTCCCCCGCACAGAGCCGTTGCATGTGATGGACAGGTGATATCTTCGAGGTTCGGCCCCCGTCGGATCGCCTCGCGCTCTCTCTCGAGGGGAGGTATGGAACGACGTGCCAACAAGGCGATCACCCGACGGAAGTGGGTCCCAGTCGGCTCACACGTGCTCCGGACGTATCCCCATGCGACGGTATTAGCTTCCCCATGAGTTACGCTATCTTCAACGGTCTCGAGTCCCTCCCCTCGACGATGTTCGGGGGGCCAGATTCCGTGTGGCGGACGAGCGTCAGACGCGGCGCACCAGGTACCAGGGGACGCCGAGGGGAACCCAGACTCAGAGATCCTCGACGTCGAACCATCCCATCTCGCCGAAGCCTCCGATGTATCGGATGCGCTCGACCTCGAGCGCGTAAAATCGGAAGTCTTCGAAATCGATGTACTGTTCGGCGTGCGGATGGAGCTCGAGATAATCGTCGTGAAACGACTCGGCCTCGTCGTCGACGTGGGTCATCTCTCCCATCAGCGTGGCTCGGGGGTGCTCGAGGAGTTTGTCGCGACCCAGGTCTTCGGCGACGAGGAACGAGCTTTGCGCGTCCTCCTCGAGATGTTCGGTGTGTTCGGCGAGATCGCTCAACAGAAAGATGATCCGGTCGAGATCGACGGGCAGCACTTCGACGATCGAGCCGTAGGGGATGCCGGAGTCGGGCTCGAGCGTACTCAGAATACCTCGCGACGACGATCGGACGAGTTCACCTATATCTTCGCGTTGCATGGATATTCCGGGGGTAAAAGTCGGAGCATGATATCGACCGATGACATCGTATCAGTCGAGAGCGTGTCTGCACAATCCTCTCGAGTGGGGGAGCAGGACAATCGCACTAGAGAACAATCCAGTCCCTCGACGCCTCCGGCTCGACCGTTCCGGGCGGCGTCGAGTGGAGGTATCTTCCACGTCCCCCCCGGAGCGGCCTTGTATGTCTGTGAAATGAGCAGCTTGCTGGCACGTCGACGAGCGCCCCTTCGACGGAACGGGTCGATCAGGAAGAGATAGACGTTCAAATACGATTGCCCTCGTGGGGGAGTACCACCACGACCTGTCTTGGAGCGCCAGCGGCCTCGCGGGCACGTCGCCGAATGATTCCTTTTCGGGAGAAGTCAGGCCAGAGATGGATCCACGGCTGATGGTGGCACTCCGAGTGGAGATGAACGAACTGCAGGCGCTTTTGTCGAACGCGCCCTGGTTTGTTAGTGTGGCATTCGACTTGTCCGGGTCCTGAAACATATGACAACAAGGGTACGATCATGACGATGCGATATCACTGGATGGCGGCGATGTTGCTGTGTGTCTCCATCGGCTGGATCGCCACCGGATGTGGACGCTCGTCGCTCGGCGACCGATGTCAGAGCGACAGCGACTGTGCCGGCGAGGCGCAGTGCATCGGACAATACTGCTCGGAACCGCAGTCGTGCGACTCCCCGTCGGACTGCCGCGAGGGGACGGTCTGTCGCGGAGGCGTCTGCCGGCCCGAGTCTCCGGAGGTGCCCTCGACCGATGCCTCGCCGGATCCGTCTCCGGACACATCTCCGGATACCTCGCCCGACACGTCCCCGGATACCTCGCCCGACACGTCCCCGGATACCTCGCCCGACAACGAGTGTCGGACCAACGAAGACTGTCCAAGCGACCAGGTTTGTAACGTGGAGGCCGAGCCGAATCGGTGTGAAACCATCAGTGAAGATTGCCTGAATGACGAAGAGTGTGACGGCGGCGAGATCTGCCGCATGGGCGAATGCACCGCAGGCTGTCGAACCGCCGAGGATTGCGAATCGCCCAATGCTCAGTGCCTCGACAATCGGTGCCAGCTCGAGTGTCAGACCAACAGCGACTGTGCCGACGACGAGGTGTGTCGCGACAACATCTGCCGCGGGGTGGAGTGTCGAAGCGACGCCGAGTGTGGCCGCGGCGGCGAGTGTATCGCCGGCGACTGCGAGTTCGATGCCTGTGAGCTCGACGACAATTGTCCCGACGGCGAGCAGTGTGACAACGGGGTCTGCGTCCCCGGCGACGACGCATGTTCACCGGGTGACTGTGGCGACGGCACCATTTGTGTTGGAGGGACATGCATCCCGACCACCGGATGTCAGGACGACAGCGAGTGTGCCGACAACGAAATCTGTCGTAGCGACGAGTGCGTCCCGGAGGACTCGTGTCGGACCGATTTTGACTGTTCCGGCGACGAGATCTGCCGGTCCGGCGAGTGTGCCCCTCCCGACGAGTGCCGGAGCGACAGCGACTGCGGTCCGGCGGAGCGATGCATCAACGGCTCGTGTTTCTTCCAGGGAGACTGTCGTTCGGACGACGACTGTCGCTCGAACGAAGTGTGCGAAAACTTCCGATGCGAGCGCGTCGATCTCTGTGACAACGTGACGTGTCCGCCGAACAGCGTCTGTCGTCGGGGCCAATGTGAGGATACGGGCTCGTGTCAGAGCGATGGTGATTGTCCCGACGATTTCCGTTGCGTCGGCGGCCAGTGCGAACGCCGCACCGCTCAGTGCATGGCCGACGCCGACTGTCCCGGACGTGGCGAGACCTGTGTCAACGGTCGATGCGTGACGACCGGCAACTGCCAGTCCGACGACGATTGTCGACAGGGTGAAGTCTGCCAGAACAACTTCTGCCAGACTCAGGGCGGATGTGATCGCGATTCGGATTGTCCGCAGGGCCAAGAGTGCGACACGGTCACGAGGACGTGTCAGGATGCTACGCAGTGCAGCTCCGATGCCGATTGCCCCCAGGGCGAAAGCTGCTACGACGACCGATGCACGCGACTCGAGCGATGTCAGGTCGACGCGGACTGTCCGGCGGGTTCCATCTGCAACGGGACGTTCTGCCAAGCCAACCCCGAATGCCAGGTCGACGCGGACTGTGCTCAGGGAGAACGCTGTGATCTCAACCGGTGCGTTCCGGTGACGTGTCAGTCGAATTCGGATTGTCCGCCCTCCTGGGAATGCACGGGCGATCGCTGTCGGCCGCCTCTCTCCTGTGCTCGAGACAGCGACTGTCCCGGTCCGGCCGAATGCATCAACAGCGTCTGTAAAGTGCCGAACGGATGCCAAAGCGACGCCGACTGCTCCGGCAATCGAAGTTGCGTCAACGGCGCCTGCCTCCCCGTTCCGCCCTCGCAGTGTCAGCGAGATTCGGATTGTTCCGGCAATCGCGTCTGTCGGCTCGGCGTGTGTACCGATGCGCCGGAGTGTCGTCTCAACGAAGATTGTCCCGACGGCGAGCGTTGTCTGGCCTCGCGCTGCCAGCCCGCTCCCGAATGCAACCGGAACGATCAGTGCCGTTCGGGCGAGGTTTGCCAGAACCAGCAGTGTGTCCCCGCAGGCGGCTGCCAGACCGACCGTGACTGCTCGAACAACGAGCAGTGTGTCAACGGGTCATGCCAGCCTTCACAGCAGTGCACGTCCGACTCGGACTGCGCCCAGGGGTTCGTCTGCCAGAACGGGCAGTGTCGCCAGCAGCAGCAGTCGTGTCAGACCGACGCCGACTGTCCAAACAACGAGCAGTGCCAGCAGGGCGTCTGTGTGCCGAGAGGCCCTCAGTGCCGAGACGACTCCGACTGTCCAAGCGGGCGCCAGTGCGTCTCCGGGAGCTGCGAGCCCAAACCGGGATGTAGCTCCGATGCCGACTGTGCTAGCGGCGAGAAGTGCGACTTCTTCAGCGGGGAATGCATTCAGGAGCAGTCCTGCCGCCAGGACCGCGACTGTCCCTCCGGGCAGCGATGTGTCGGGACGGAGTGCTCGAAGATTCAGGGCTGCCAGAGTGACGCCGACTGTTCGCAGGGCAGTGAATGTGTGGACGGGAGTTGTCGCATTGCCAGAAACTGCAACAGCGACAGTGACTGCGCCTCTGGCGAACGCTGCGACGCTGGCTACTGCCAGCCCGTCACCTGCCAGAGCGATACCGACTGCAAAAACACCTTCGAGTGCATCGGCAATCGCTGCATCCTCGGGCCGTACTGTCAGAGCGACAATCAGTGTCCCAATCCCACACAGTGTATCAACAACGTCTGCAACAATCCGGGCGGCTGCCAACAGGACTCCGACTGTCCGCCCAGTCAGTCGTGCTACGCCGGAGCCTGTTATGACCTCGGAGATCAGGAGTGTCGGCGCGACCGCGACTGCCCGAACAACGAAGTTTGCAACTTCGGGAACTGTCGCCCCCAGCAGCCGCGACAGCGCTGCCAGGTCAACAGCGACTGCAACGGGCAGGCCATCTGCATCGGCGGGGTCTGTCGACGCGGCGTCGAGTGTCGCGACGACTCCGACTGCCAGTTCCCCGAGGTCTGTCAGGGCAATCAGTGCGCCGAGCCCTGAGCGCCGAGCTCGCGAGGAGGATGCGTCTCGAACCGTTTGGGTTGGGGGGCGGGAGAGATTGTGCCACTAAATAAAGACGGGCGCGTCCCGTAGATGCGACCGTTTCAGGACGAATCCATATGATCATCTACATGCCGGAGAGGCGCGGCGGCGAGAGGCTGTTCGACTCGAGGGCTTCGGGTCGGACAAACAGGGAGAACTATCGTCCGATCGACGAGAGATGGCACTCGAGACCGGAAGGCGTATTAACTCTCTCGTACAAATCCGCGCATCTGCCAAAAACCGAGCACGAGGATGTATGAGCTGGAGGGAGCTCAGATACTTCTAGTCGTCGTACGTGTTGAGCGTATCCACCCGGTGTTTGAGCTCTTTGCCCACGTTGAAGTGGACGGACTTGCGCGGGCCGACATGGAGAAGCTCACCCGTCTTGGGATTGCGAGCCATGCGGGCATCGTACTCGCGGATGGAAAAGCTCCCAAATCCCCGTATCTCGATGCGCTCCTCGTCCATGAGCGAGCGTTTCATGGCGTCGAACGTGCCGTCGACGAGCTCACGAGCGCGTTTCTTGGTGACATCGGCGCGTTCGGCGATTTCATCGATGAGTTCCGTCTTGGTCATGCCGGTCCTCTCGGTCAGTTGCGTTCCACTCGGAAGAGTTGCTGACCCATGAAAAGATAATCGTCGTTTTCGAGCTTCGTCTTCTTCCAGAGTTTGATCCAGGTGCCGTTCGACGAGTTCAGGTCGACGAGATGACAGTCGTCATCGGTCACGATGCGGGCATGGCGGCCCGACATGAACTTGTCTCGGGGAAAGATAATATCGCCCTTTTCGCGGCCGAGTACAACGCCTGACTCCGGGAGACAGTAAATGTCTTGGACGAGATCGCCCGCGCCCAGTTGCAAGACCTTGTATTCGCCCTCGGGAGGCGGGCTTCCCATGTACCGCGTGCCGTCTGGCGAGGTTTTCTCGGCCTCGAAGTCTTCCTCGAGCTTCTCGAATCGCAGCACCTGGCGCCCCATCAAAAACGTATCGCCGGGTTTGAGTCGGACCTCGCCCCGAATCTTGATGAATGTGCCGTTGAGGCTGTGGAGATCTTCAACATGGAGATCCCCGTCTTCGATGACGAGTCGAGCGTGCCGGGGATTGAGAAATTCATCCGTGGGAAATCGTTGATCGCCATCCCGCCCGATGATCGTCGTCTCGGAGTGGATCGAGATGGATTTGCCGTCGGAGCCGTCGTCCTGGATGCAGACGAGTTCGATATCGTTCGGGAGGACCGCTTGGCCTTCGTCGCGCTCTGAAACGGTCGACGAGCGATGAGCGTCGAGTTGTTGTCCACACTGGACACAGAAGCGAGTCTCCGGCGGGTTCGACGTCTGACAAGAGGGGCATTCGTGTTGTTCGGTTCCGGGGGACTCCGATTCCCGGGGGCTCGGACTGGTCTGGGGCTGTCGCCCCCCTTGTTGGTTGGTCTCGTGTGTCCCGAGCGGGGACGATTCGATGTCGGGCTCGGCTTCCCGATCGCCTCCGTCGAGTCGTTCGGCACGTGGAGGTGTCCCCTGCGATGTCTCTTCTGCCTCCGAACCGAGCGCGTCCAAAAGGACGTCCTCGAAATCGTCTTCAGTTCCGTTCTCCGGGGCGTCGTCATCGGACGTCTCGGAGACGGTCGAGGAGGGCCCCCCGGGAGCCGGGGGCGCCTCTTCGTCGGTCGAGTCGCCCCCCCGGAGGCGAGCTGAAAGCCGGTCGACGGCGCGTTTGTCCTCATCTTCGGGGTCGGAATCGGTACTCAGTCCGCTCGGGGAGCGGAGGCGACCCGCCAGATCCGCATCGCCGGTATCGGAATCTTGTTCGGGCTCCTCGTCACCTTGATCTGACATGGGTAATGGCGAGCGCTGAAGACAAAGATACTCGAATGGACGAGGGATATGCGGATGTGATCACAACCATTCCCTCGTGGACGTTGGCTATCCTACACGCAAATCTTCAAAAGTACGATAAGATAGGGGCGATGACGATTGCAAGAATACTGTCGAGACGATGATGGATCGAACATGTCTGTGGCATAAAAGCCTCCGGACGATGGGAGGCGCGCATGGTGGTCGGCTTCGAGGGGAGCGAAGCGGTGAAGAGGTAGGAAATAGATGCGGTTCTGGACGAGAACATGCAATCACGGAATCAGGATGAGACGCCGCCGATCCACCGTGGCGAGGGTGAACCGCGAGAGATCGAGCCCATCGATCGCGACGGATTCCGTGTGGACTCGCCGCAGCGCGATGCGAAGCGACGAAGTCTCACGGGTGAGCTGTTCGAGGACGTCGAAGGGAAGATGAAACGTTCCATCGTCCTCGAGTCGGCATTTGAGATGGAGGGCATCGGGCCCGACTCCCGTCGAGACGTCGAAGAAGACGGTATCAGTCGCCGATCCTCTCCCAGAAGACCACCGGAGTTCGAGATCGTCCCCGCGCTCCCAGGCAATTGAGCCATCGTCGCGACGTTGACCGGCCGGTAGACGGAGTTCGATCGGAGTGGGAGCCCTAAGCTCGACGCGAAATGACCCCGTCGAACGGCGTCCCGGAGCCTCGAAGGTGTAGAGCTCGCCGGGACGGTAGACGGGGCGCGAGCGAGGGGAGGGTCGAGCTTCGTCAAGTCCGTAGATGACGCCGGAAAAGGAGCTCGACAGATCGGGGAGGCGCCGCCCCTCGAGCCGAAGTGTATGTTCGGGACCGTTCACCGTGATGGCGCCCATGTCCAATAGCTGAAGATCGACTTGTTCAGTGCGTTCTCGTCTCGCCGCCGAGGTGCGACGCTGCAGACTACAGGTATCTTGGTCGAGCGACGAATCGAAGCTCCAGACTTCGAGGGCCTGCATGGCCGTATCGACGGGCACGCCCTGGGCGTCGAGAAATTGGGCGTGGAGCTGAAACGAGCGTTGATCCTGAGCAATCGTTCGTTCGAATTCGGCCAGCAGCGAGCCTCGACTCACGGCTCGGGTCGATTCGGAGGTATTTCGGGGCGTCGAGCCGTGAGGTTCCTCCGTCGAACAGCCGGCGAGCACCCCGACGCTCCCCCAGACGAGCAGGAGTGAAGTGATATGTCGTATGGAGGCGCTCCTCATGATGCGTCGCCTTCGAGAGATGAATAATATTACATCGACGATGCTATCAGCGCGCAGATGCCAGTCAAGTCCCTTGGCACCTGAGATAACGTACAGCCCACACACATTATTCGACCCCACGAACACGGCACGATTCGAGGAGCAAACGGCCGGTGAGTGGAATCTGTCGCCGACGCCGAGTGTGTCCCGCATCAATCGACGTGGACGCCCAATGTTGCTCCGAATCAAGGCCCAATCGTGTGCGGAGAGCTGGTCTCAACCCCAGCCTCGATCACGAAGCACGACGGACATATTACCCCTCGAGGGGGCACTCGGCGATCTGCCGGCAAGAGGGCTCACCTCCGGGACACACAGACAAATCGAACGGCTCGAGCCATCCCGGTGCCGAGACATGGCACATGATCTCCTTTCATTCCCCTTCACTGCCTCTGCCAGCCGGCCCGAGTCCGAAGGAACACGCCTCGCGTGCGGGACGTGACCCAGGTCCGTGGAATCTCGACGGCGCGTGGTCGGGAGCGCCGGCGGCCCCGCCGGCCGATCATCGAGTCGAGCAAGTGCAAACGTCGTGTCACGGCGCATTCCACGGTATCCGAGCGGACCCTCGCGTGCGGTCGCCGTCGTCCTCGAGGGGGATTCTCTTGATTATTTTGACATCATGCTCCACCGTTCCGGTACAATGAACGGGGTCTGTCGACATCCCCTGGGGGCGGTGTCGGTATCACATGCTCGATCACCATCGATTTCCTTCTCTATCCGCGTATCCAATCGTTGGAAGTCGACCACCACTCTCGGAGTCGACCGAGATGAAGATCTGTCCCAATTGCAGTCAGCAATTCAGTGACGACAGTCGTTTCTGTCCCGACTGTCAGACTCAACTCCGCGATCGAGAAGAGCAAAAGGAATCGTCCGGGGTGGGACAAGCCGACGATCTGCTCGGACGCGTCTTTTTCGGCGAGTACACGATCGTCGAGCGCCTCGGCGAAGGTGGCATGGGGTCGGTATATCTCGCCGAGCAAAATGCCATCGATCAGCGCATCGCCATCAAAGTGCTGCACGCCGAGTCGGCCGAGAACGACGAGATCATCCAGCGCTTCCACCGCGAAGCGAAGGTGATCAGCATGCTCACCCACCCGAACATCGTTCGGGTCTTTATCTTTGGCCGGACCGACGATGATCTCCTGTTTTTGGCCATGGAGCACGTCGACGGTGTCGAACTTCGCGAGCGCATGACGCCCAGCGAGCCGCTCGACGAGATGATCGCCATCAAGATCATGAAACAGGTTTGCAGCGCCGTCGCCGAGGCCCACGATCTGGGCATCATCCACCGCGATCTCAAACCCGAAAACATCCTCCTGACCGAGTTTCGCGGGGACGACAACTACGTCAAAATTCTCGACTTCGGTATCGCCAAGATCAAACGCCCCGGCGGCGAGAAGGGCCCTCAATTGACCCAGGCCGGTATCGTCCACGGCACTCCCGAGTACCTCTCGCCCGAGCAGGCCCAGGATCAGGAGCTCGACCCCCGCACCGACATCTATGCGCTCGGGAGCATTCTCTTCGAGATGATGACCGGGCGCGTCCCCTTTGATTCGAAGAAATCGGTCGAGATCCTGCGCAACAAGGTCTACGAAGAACCCCCCGACCCGAGTGAACACGCTTCGATCGCGCCGACCATGGAAGAGATCATCATGAAAGCCATGGCCAAAGATCGAGAGGACCGATACGGGGACGCCCTTGAGATGTTCGACGAGCTCGAGCGCCGCGAAAAGGAAATCGAGACCGAACGCAAGATCGGCGAGGATCGCGCCTCCTTTCCGGGGCATGAACTCACCGGCGTCCATCAGGTCATCGGTGAGGACGAAGCGGCTGCAGACGGAGATGGCGACCCCGTCGATGAGCAGATGGCTACGACCGACCAAGAAAGATCCGCCCCTTCGGCCATCCATGGCGAGGTCGTCGACGAGGAGCTCGAGGACCCCGAACCTCAAGCCGACACCATTGCGATGGCGGCCACCGATCAGTTCGAGACCTCTTCTCAGCAGACCGGAGCCGACTCCGACGATCGCGATCATCCGGGCTCCTCCTCGGAAGTGGCCGACCGCGAGCCCGCCTCGGCGCCCGCGCCCGAATCAAGGGCCGATGCCCCCCCTCGACAGCCCCAACAGACCCGCTCCCCCGCCGAGTCGGAGGGGCTGCTCCAGGAACTCTGGCAACACCGGGGGATCCGCTACATGTTGATCGGCATGGCCACGATCGGGAGCGTGGCTCTGGTTGCGATGACCGTCGTGATCGTCTACAGATTAGCTTAACTTGAGACTCGCTCTCCCTCGTTCGACGATGATTGGGGGAGAGATCACACACGCCACCTTCTGGCCAGACGACACGCGCCGTGCTCTTTGCGCTCGACAACGTACAGAAGCGCTACGGAACGCTCGAGGCCCTCAAGGGCATCACGGTCCAGGTCGAACCGGGGAGCATCGGCCTCCTCGGCCCCAACGGAGCGGGCAAGTCGACGCTCATCCAGACCCTGCTCGGACTGATCGAACTCAACGGGGGCTCGGCGACCGTATTGGACCACCGCGTGCCCGATGAAAAGCGCGCCATTCAGCGGTTGACGGGATACATGCCCGAAGACGACTGCTATCTCCCCTACATGACGGCGGTTGAATACGTCAGCTTCAATGGCCGTCTGTCGGGTATGCCCAAATCCGAGGCGTTTCGCCGGGCTCATCAGACGCTTCACTACGTGGGGCTGGGCGAGGCACGATACCGCGAGCTCGAGGGATTCTCAACGGGTATGAAGCAGCGCGTCAAACTCGCTCAGGGCCTCGTTCACGGGCCGGAATTGCTCTTTTTGGACGAGCCGACCAGTGGGCTCGACCCACAGGGTCGAGACGAAATGCTCGAACTGATCAACGACGTCCGAGACCGAGGCGTCAACATCGTCCTCTCGAGCCATCTCCTCCATGAAGTCGAGCAGGTCTGCGACGAAGTATTGATGCTCAACGAGGGAAAGCTCGTCCACTACGGCCCGATCGAGGCCCTCACCGGTGAAGATGATACCCGAGTGATCGAGGTCAAGACGCGCGACAACAACGAACGACTCGAACAACTTCTGCTCGAGCACGACTATGCGGTCGAACGCGAGGGGCTGACCCTGAAGGTGCACCTCGAGGCCGATGAAGACGAGCAGTCGATGCTCCAGCTCGCAGTCGATCACGAGATTCAGATTCGACACTTCATGCCGAGCGAACTGACGCTCGAGGCTGCGTTTCTCGGACTGCTCGAAGACGACGATCGAGCGCCAACGTCCTCGAACGCCAAAGAGTCGTCGACAGCCGAGGCCCGGGCTTGAACGCTCGAGCCCCTCGCCTCGACCGGACACAAACCCTAGGCGAGTTCGGCACACGAACAGCGGAGATCATGGGAGTCTACGAGGAAGAATACGCTAGCTACGACGGCCCCATCCACGAGGCGAGTTCCTGGTGGGTAATTGCCACGCAGACGATACGCACCCTGGTCGGGTTTCTGCGTACTAAGCTCGTGGTGCTGCTCCTCTGGATTCCCCCCATCATCGCGGCTGTCGCCTTGGTCGCCCAGTATGCCCTCCGGAGTCAATCGGGAGCGGCGTCTCCCCCCGATGGCAGCGCAGTCGCGGGATTTCTCCAGTTTCAGGTGTACTCGCTGGCGCTCCTCTACATGGCCAGCGGGGCTGGCGTCGTCAGCCACGATCTCAAACACCGCACGCTTCAGCTCTACTTTTCGAAGCCGATTGCCAAGTGGGAGTACGGACTCGGCAAGTACCTCGGACTCTTTGGGCTCGGGGCGACCGTCACCGTCCTGCCGGCGCTCTTCGTCGGTATTCTCCGGATCGCGTTGATGGGCACGGGAGAGGTCGCGGGGCCCATCGTCATGCAGGTGGGGTTCGGGCTTCCGGTCTCGATCCTCTCGACGGCTGTCCTTGCGGCAGTCGTGGTGGGGTTGAGTAGTCTGACAACCCGCACCGGCTACGTGGTCCTCTCCTGGATCGGCCTCCTTTTGGTGCCGATGATCCTTCGAGCCATTCTCGGTTTGAGTACCGTCGGGGCCGATGCCGCCGGACTCGTCAGTCTCCCCGGCAACGTGGGGCTGGTCTCGGCGGCGTGGGTGACCGGTCGCACGCTCGAGATCCCGATCTGGTCGCCCTTCGCCGTTCTCGTCCTCTTTGCCGGCGCCGGGATCGGGGCACTCACCTGGCGCATCCGACAGCTAGAGGGTATTGCATGAGTGATCGGGACGATCCAGATACGTCTGAGACGCACGCCTCCTCTTCGGACGATGTCGATGCCTCTCGACAAGACGGCGGGGCCCCTTCGTCCCCCGACACCTCCGAGGATGATTCGGGCATTGCCCGCACCGGGGGCGACTCCGTCGTCATCGCCGCACGGCGGCTCTCGTACTGGTACGGTGACGTCATCGGTATCAACGAGATCTCGCTCGATATCGGGCCCGGCGTCACCGGACTGCTCGGGCCAAACGGGGCCGGCAAATCAACGCTCCTGAAGGTGATGACCGGCCAGCTCCAGCCGACCACGGGGGCTGTAGCCATTCACGGGGAATCAGTCTGGAATCAATCCGACATTCGCACCGAGATCGGGTTCGTCCCCGAACAAGATGCCTTCTACGAGGAGATGTCGGGACGCGAATTCGTGACCTATCTGACCCGACTCCAGGGGTTCGAGATCGATCGAGCCCGCGAGCTGGCCGACGATGCCATCGAGACGGTGGGCCTGACCGACGATCGCGACCGGGCCATTCGCGAGTACTCCAAGGGCATGCGCCAGCGCATCAAAATGGCTCAGGCACTGGCTCATCGTCCCGACGTGCTCTTTTTGGACGAACCCCTCAACGGGACCGACCCCGTCGGACGACACGAGATGATCGAGCTGGTCAAACAGCTCGGCGACGAGGGCCACACGGTGGTCGTCTCCAGCCACGTCCTCGAGGAAGTCGAGCAGATGACCTCCGATATCCTCTTGATCGACAAAGGGCGCGTCCTCGCCGACGGGAACATCTATCAGATTCGCAACATGATCGACGAACATCCCCACACCATCTTCGTCAATTGCGACGAACCCCGGCGGTTTGCCGGCACGCTCGCCGAATACGAGGACGTCGTCTCGATCGAGTTCGTCTCCGATGGCTTTCGCGTGGCCACCGACGACCCCAACGCCTGTTACAGCCGCATCCCCGAACTCGCCCTCGACCGAGACGTCCGTCTCCGGGGGATGACTTCGCCCGACAACGACTTGTCCGCCGTCTTCCGCTATCTCGTCGAGTGACTCCGCCATCTCCATGTCCTCTCCCGACGCTCCTGCCGACTCGTCCCGACGCCTCTCGCCGATTCGCCAGATCGCGACGGTCGTCTGGACCGATCTGCGCCGCCTCTTGGGCGAACCTCGCACGATCGGGCTCGCGCTCGTCCAGCTCCTTCCGGTCGTAGCGGCCCTTCTGATGGTTCACGTCTGGTCGTTCGACGGCCTCTCGATCTACACCTCGCTCGTCGAGTACGTCGAGTTCTCTCTGATCGTACCGCTCGTCGCAGTCTTTTATGGCGGCCCCGTGCTGGTCAACGAGATGGAGGGACGGACACTGACGTTTCTGACCCTGCGCCCGATCCCCAAGCCCGTCCTCTATGCTGGTAAATGGACGGCCGGAGCTCTGATGTCGTTGCTGCTGGTGATCGTGCCGATTGT
>JAQCND010000237.1 GCA_028274765.1 Bradymonadaceae bacterium | reverse complement strand
TCGACCGACATGAGTGCCCTGGACGTATACATGGCGCGCCTCCAGAACATGGAGCCGCTCTCCGACGACAGGCAGCGCCAACTCGCCAGACGATACAAGGAGGAGGGCGACGAGGAAGCCGGCCAACTCTTGCTGATGACGAACCTCCGACTCGTCATCAAACTGGCGATGGACTACACGCGCGACCGAGACGATCTCCTGGAGCTGATCCAGGAGGGCAACGTCGGCATCAGCAAGGCCCTGGACCGCTACGATCCCTCCAAAAACGTCAAGTTCACCAGCTACGCCCAGTACTGGATCCGCGCCAAGATCCTCGACTACCTGATCAACCGGAGTCGACCGATTCGGCTCGGATCGTCGCGAGCTGGACGTAAAATTTTCTACAACCTCAACAAGGCCAAGCGCGCCCTCAAGAAGATGGGCGAGGAGCCGACCACCGAGAAACTGGCCGAGTACCTGGAGGTCGAAGAAAAGGAGATCATGCGCGTCGGCCGCCAGATGGAGGAGTCGCCCGTCTCGCTCGACGAGGAGATCTCGGACGACGGCGGGCGCACCATCGGCGATCTGATGGAGGCGGACCTCGAGAGCCCCGAAGAGCAAGTCGCCGACGTCGAGGTCCTCGAACGCTTCCAGACGGCTCTCCGCGACTTCGGCGAGGAGATCGAAGACGATCGCCGTCGTTCGATCTGGTACGAACGCACCATCGCCGACGAACCGAAGATTCTCCGCGAACTCGGCGACGATTGGGACGTCTCCAAGGAGCGGATCCGACAGATCGAGGTCGAACTCTGCGAGGAGTTTCGCGAGTTCTTCATCGACCGCCTCGGCGGCGACCAGGAGACCGAATACGCCCTCTCGGCCTGATCGTTCGTTCGAGCGAGTGGACCCGACCGCGTTCGCCCTCGTTCCACACGCCACCGTCTCTCTCGAGAGGCGAGCGCGTCCCGGGTCCCTCGAGCCCCCCGAAGCCCAATCACCGCGATCGGACTTCGGGGGGCGTCGCCTCGATGCCGCCATCCTGCCTTCGTGCCCCCCCGATCGTCTCGCCTTTCACTCTCATCCCAGACCGGGCGGGGGAGATGATCCGAGTTGGTTTCAAAACCTCGGACCTCGTTTGGAACGCCCACGTCTAGTCGGCTTGGTCCGATGGGACGAGACATGTTGAAACGACTCTCCAACCGTCTTCTCTCCTGTTCGAACGGGCGGAACCCGTGTCTCATGCCGCGCTCAAGTCCCGTTTGAGACTGACATCTCCGTCGCACGCCCCGCTGTCGAAGCTATCTGACGCCTGTCTCCCGCACGCGAGATGACATGTCGCATCGGTTGGACGCCCGAGGGGCGACTCAATCTTCGCGATTCAACCCCCTTCAACGCCCGTTGTATCGTCGAATCGTCGCGCGCCAGACATCTTTGACGTCCGTCTCTCTCTGGATCGACCGCGCGTCCATCCCCTCGGACGTCGGCGGTCCAGAGTCGATCGCGGCTGTCGGACCGCTCGGAGATGCGAGGTCGCTCGCGCCAGACGGCCCCCAGTCCCCTCTGAGACGCGCATCTCGTCGTGGAACACGGGATGCAACCCCCTCTGAGGTACGACAGTCCGGGATGGATGGCGACGTCCAACCCCTCTGAGGGGCGACGGTTCGAGATGGATGCCGACGTCCCACCCCTCTGAGAGGCGACGATCCGGGATGGATGTCGCGCTCGATCCCTTTGGAGGTCTCGCAGATGGGACAAGCCCCCGTCGAACCCCTTTGACACCCCGTTCCAGTGTTGAGATCGGCCGTCAAACCCCTTTGATCCCCGTTTCCAGTATGGGAATCGGCCGTCTAAGCTCCGGGATTCCCCGACCAAATGGAGGTTAAAATTTTATTCGAGGGATGGATATCTCATCCCAAGCCGGCGAGGCCGCCGGCGCTCCAGAAGGCGTCCATCTCATGATGTTCATCTCTTTTTTGGAGCGCCTTTATATTTCTGTGAAATGAGCAGCCTTGCTAGCACGTCGCCGAGCGACTCCTTTTGGAGAGGAGCGAGGCGACAACTAGCGTCACTCGATCATTCATTTAATGACCATATGGTCCAGGGCTTGAAATAGGTAGAGAGAGTCGGGCGGGACGAGCCTCGCCATGCCCCCTATTTATCAGGGCGATCGCATAAGGATGGAACGATCGCGGATATGAGCCGGCTGGAAGCCGGCGCTCCGGAGCTAAACCTCCCGAATCGATTCGATATGGGTTCGGAGCGCCTTGATATTTCTCCGAAATGCCTGTGCGTCCTTGACGTGAGCATCCCTGCTGGAAGCCGGCGCTCCGGAGCTAAACCTCCCGAATCGATTCGATATGGGTTCGGAGCGCCTTGATATTTCTCCGAAATGCTTGTGCGTCCTTGACGTGAGCATCCCTGCTGGAAGCCGGCGCTCCGGAGCTAAGCCTCCCGAATCGATTCGATATGGGTTCGGAGCGCCAGCATCCCTGCTGGCACGTCGCCGAGCGACCCCCTTTGGGGAGGAGTGAGGCGATAAGGCGTATGCTCAAATACGGGAGGCGCGTCTCGTCGTGTCGTCTATACTTCTAATGCGATTGCCCTGCCCTATCTATACCACACGTTTGTCCATCCCCTTTGACATGTGATATGTATCCCCATCGAACACCCAATTCGGAGTTGGACGTATACACTGGGTGTGGAGCCTGCGGATCCCCTCGTCTCATACACTCGCTCGAGTGTTTTGGACGCGTGATCCGCCTCTGTCATCGTCGATGGATATCTCGATTCTCCATCAGGGAGGTATGCCGTGGCTACAATGGGTGAAACGATTCAGAACCGACGCGACTGGGGCGATTGGGTCGAGTCGGCCATCGAGGAGTACGAAGACCGAGCCGCCGAGGCGCTCGCCGAGATGGCCCCGGAGAGTCGAAAACACTGGCAGAAGACGCTGAGCGCCTGTGAGACGGCGCTGAACGAGGCCAACGATCGACTCGAAGAGGCCGAAATGGCGCTGGCCCGTGAACGGGCCGACGATCGGGCACTCCGAGAGCGACGAGACGCCGCCGTCGACAAGCTCCGCGACGAGCTCGCCTCGATCCGCTCCCTTCTGGATGGGCTCGGCGGCCGAGCGACAGTCGAGCGATTCAGCCTCGCGGGTCCAACGCCTCAGGTGCCGGACCGTCTCGAGGGGTACACCAAAACCGTCCTCACCTCTTTGCGTGAGGTCGACGAGACGATCGAGGGGCCCACCACGGGCATGACCCTCGATACGACCGAACTTGCCGACGAACTCGCCCCTCTCTACGACGAGCTGGTCGAGAGCCTCGAGGAGATTTCCGCCGACGAGCGCAAGAAGGATGCCCTACTCGTCCAGCGTGACGAGGCGCTCGAGCAATGGAAAGAGACCTACCGCGGTGTGGCCAGCATGGTCGATGGCGCCTTCCGGCTCGTCGGCTAATACGAACTCGCCGACCGCATCCGGCCGACGAAAAAACGTCTGCGCGGCGAGTACGCCCCCACCGACGAGGCGCCCGCCGTGGTCGACACGGGCGACGAAGCCGCCGACGCTGACGCCTCCGCCGAGACGTTCGAGGGCGACGTCTCCGATGCGGCCGAGGACGATTCGGCCGACGAGGTCGAATCGACCACGGCGACCGCCGAGACCAGCTGACGCGTCACGCGTCTTCGTGTCGGCTGTCACTCTGCGTGTCGATCGCCATCCGTAGACCTTCGAGCCGCACGCCGCCGAGCTCCTCCCCCCGGAGTTCCGGACTCCCCACCACACGAGCCGGGACGAAGGGGGGGATGGCATGTCGAAGGGCTCCCCGCTCCCCGGCAAGCCGTGGCGTGTCTATACCGCCATCGGGGCGTGCGGCTGCTTCTACCATCACATCTTTTGGGGAACTCGCCTCGAAGAGAAGCACACGCTTCGAACTCCGGGCTCGTGCCTGAAGTGACGGGCTGTCGCCGCCTCTGGTGTCGCGGGAGGCGAGCACACTGTGGGAAGAAATACGCTCAAACGAACACAGGGGGGACTCACCCGAGATGCTTCTCGAAGAAGTCGGCCACCTGGGGAGAGGCGTCGAGGCGGTTGGTGCGCTTGGCGAGTCCGTGGCCCTCGTCTTTGGAGAGAGCGAGGTCATCGAGCCCCCCTGCTCGCGGGCGACACGAGACGAGAGATGAGCGCGAGAGAAGTGCATACGCCGCTCACACCCCACGAACACGGGGTAAGACGACACTATCACTGAAATGGCTCGAGCTTCCTCAAAAAGGCGTCTCGTTCGCCCCCATTGTAAGAGCGTCCCCCCAGCCGGCCGTTCGTAATCCCCCCCGCGTAGATGGCCCCGGCTCCGCTCACGCCCACGGACGTGGCCCAATCCTCGCCGAAGGTCCCGAAGACTTTCAGATCCTGTCGGGTGCCCGTCCGATCGAAGGAGACGACGAGACCGTCGTCACCCGCCCGCTTTCGGTTGTCCTCGCCCAGTTGGGCAACAGACGTTTTCATGTACGACGATGGACGTGGCGTGATCATCCTGTGAGACATCACCGAAGTCTACCGGATTCGCTTCAAAAACACGTCCGTCTCCCCACCTTGGTAGGATTGTCCGTCCAGGCTGTTTGCGGTTTCACCCGCCACGTAGAGACGCCCCTGTCCATCTGCCGCTACGGCTTTGACTTTCTCGCGTCCGGGTGTGCCGACATGGAGCACGTCCCGTCGCGTGCCATTCCCATCGAAGGTGGCGACGAATCCATCGACCAGTCCCTTGTTGCGAGTCCACGGGCCCGTCGAGCCGCCGCGTGTGTATCCCGCTACGTGGAGCTCACCTCGAGCGCCGATCGTGGCGTCGGGCACCCTCTGTTCCTCGGAGCTTCCGATCAATTCGCCCCATTGTCGCGTTCCCGCCGAGTCCATGGCCAAGAGGAACCCATGTGGATACCGATACGTGTCTTGCCCACTAAACGTGCCGACCGTATCTCCCGCCACGTATATCCATCCTCGCCGTCTCCCCACCATGATGGCTTGCGCATAATCGTCTCCGGAGGTTCCAAAAACCTCGAGTTTTCGCCGTGTACCATCGGGAGCGTAGGTGGCGACGAATCCATCCGTATCCCCGTAGTTCGACTCTCCAGCCAGTTTGCCCGTAAAGAAACCCGTCACATGAATACGTCCCCGTTCATTTGTCGTTACGGCACTCGCTCGGCTGTACTGACTCGCCCCCACGAGTCGGGTCCACTGTCGCGCCCCCGTCGAGTCGAACGCTGCCACGAATCCCTGGGCTCCGGCATCGTCCTCGTCGCGGCGTCCATTCAAATCGCCCCTCGTCCGTCCCACCATGTAGACTCGTCCCTGCTGATCTGCCGTCACGTCGTGACCGACTTCCCTCACGGACGTTCCGATACGTGTCTTCCACTGTCGCTCTCCACGTCGATCGAACCGAGCGACGAAGGCTTGGGGATTCCGTTTGTTCGACATACTGGAGACGCGTCCGGCGACATAGAGATGGCCTCGTCCATCCGTCGTCACGGCTCGTGGATCTCCGTCGAGACGTTCGAGCCACCGTCGCGTCCCATCCGGCTCGAATTGTGCGACAAACGCCTCTGATTGTGTTCTTCCCTCGACACGTAATCCTAGTCCTCCCATGACGTAGACGTGCCCCAGAGAGTCGGTGGTTACATCCCCGATCGTGTCTTTCCCAATAGTGCCGAACAGTTGCGTCCACTCCGACGGCGTCGTACTCCCATCCCTCGCGGCGTCTCGTCTCGCATCCGGCACGACGTCCTCCGAAGGAGAGACATCGCCCGAGGAGCCATCTCGCATCGTATTTGAATCTGCATCCGTCACGGACGCGTCGCGACGGTTCGCGTCCCGGGAGACGTCCTCCGGCCCCCTCGACGTGCCATCACGCCGTTCGTCCGAGCCACCATCGGACGTCACACACCAACCCTCCTCCTCCTCGCAGGTGCAGTCGCCCGAAGGACACGACTGATTCGTTTCCCCCTGGCTCTCCCCCGATGAGCATCCGTTCGCGATCAGCAAACCGCTCGTGAAGATGAATATGCACACGATCGTTCGATGTCGACGCGTGGCGAGCCCGTACATGTTTGGTTCTCCCATCGATATCCCTTGGATTCACGACATGGGGAGTGGAAATTGCCTGTATTAGTATTTTTATGCGGTTTATCACACTTCGGGTCCAAGTTGTACTGAACCTCACCGCTCGAATGTGATTCTCCGTGTTGGTGTATCGTAAATCGTGGTGCTGTTTGAATTCGGATCTGAACGGATTCCAATGCCGAGCCTGCCATCATTCACAATCCCCCAGCATTGAACCGACCCGTTCTTCATGAGCGCACATGCATGTCTGTCACCAACTGCCACGTCGGTAGCGGAGCTGATATACTTGACGTTGCGTGGGGTAGGACGCCCATCGTAACGTGCATTGTTCTTTCCTCTTCCGAGTATTCCCCTCCCCCAACACTTGATGGTTCCTTTCTCTGTAACGGTACATGTATAATCGTCGTTTGCAGAAATAGTGTTCGCAGACATTACGTTCGTAACCTCGACCGGTTTGTGCTTGACGTACCGATTGTTGCGATAGCTTTTATTTCCATCACCGAGTTGGCCAACGCTGCCGCTCCCCCAGCATTGGAGGCGACCATTCTGAAGCAGTGCGCAATTGTGTCCTCCACCATTGTCATTCACATCGTCGGGGGCATCCCCAGAAGCAACGGCGACGGCTGACGTGATATTTTTGACTCGCGTCGGAATAGTAGACAACTCGCCTGTCTTTCGGATTCCGTCGCCCAGTTCTCCCTCTTCGTCTCGTCCCCAGCACCAGACTTTACCAATCCGGCGCCAGACGGGTTCGTAGTAGAGTCCATCGCCGACGTCGACGGGCTCGAACTCCTGTACTTGCTTCACTTTAACGGCACAACTGAGGTTGTGTCCGGCCGAGATGTCAATCAGCGAGCTCGGCGAAGCATCGGGCGGATCGAGGAGAGGCGTTCCGGCACTCAACCCCTCGACTCGAACCGGTGTGTCCGAGCCGATCGTTCGGCCGTGGCCGAGTTGGCCGTTTGGGCCCTCTCCCCAGCACGTGACGAACTCACCGAAGACGAGGGCGTCTCGCACGATGGCGCACGTGTGATCGCCCCCGGCAGCGATGGCGATCGCGGGGTAGTCGAGCGGGACGGTGACGGGAGTGGGGCTCCTCGAGACTGAAGAGCCGTTGCCGAGTTGGCCATCCCCGTTGGCGCCCCAGCATTGAACGTCGCCGTTGTCCAACAGGGCGCAACTGTGAGACGAGCCCGCGGCGACGGCGGTCGCGGAGGTGATACCTTGCACTCGAGACGATGGTTTGGGCTCGAGCTGGTTGTCGAATGGAAATGGTTGACCATCGCCAATCTGCCCCTGGTTTCCAGCTCCCCAGCATTGCACTCTGCCATTGTCGAGCACCACACAGGTGTGTGCTCCACCAGCTGCGATGTCGACGGCGGGAATCGTTGGAGGATCGGGGTCGGGGGTGGCGTCGGGCGGGGGCGGACACAGATTGGGTCCGACATCGCCCGAGGCATCGAGGGAGGCATCGAACGCACCGGGATTCTCTTCGTATCGGCCTCGCGGAATACAAGTATCGGGTTGGGGAGTGGTGTCGGGTTCGGGAGTGGTGTCGGTTGGAGGGGGACACAGATTGGGTCCAACATCGCTCGAAACATCGAACTCCCCGGCCCTCTCATCGTATTCACCTCGCGGAATACAGGTATCGGGGTCGGTGTCATCTGCCCAGATATCAGCATCGGCTCGAGGCTCCTCGCGCTCCGGGCCCGCATCGAGTATCGTCTCGGACGTATCGGCGGCTCCCTGAATGGAGGGCTCCTCGTCCAAAGGAGTACCATCGGAGACGTCTCGACTCGGGGG
>JAQCND010000236.1 GCA_028274765.1 Bradymonadaceae bacterium | reverse complement strand
TCAATCGTATGCGAGAGCCCATTCGTACAGACGATCCAGGTCGCTAAATACGTGACCTCCCTCCAGACCCTTCGGGGCACCTGCGCCTCCGACGAGTAGTTCGACCTCTTCGGGGAGTCGCTCGACCAGTCGGGATAGCCCTTCCCGAGCCCGCTCGACTCCATAGCTCGATGCCACGGCGATGGCGAGTGCTTCGGGGGCTTGGGCCTCGACGGCGCGGACGAGTTCATCGAGCGGAACGTCGGGCCCGAGCATGCCGATGTCCCAACCCGCCGTTGCGAGCACGACGGCCGCCACGTGGAGCCCGATCACGTGGCGTTCCTCGGGAAGGGCCCCGACGAGACACGTCGGTTCCTGCGTATGCTCGACGAGGGGACGCCACTTGGAGGCCAAAAAGTCGCGGAGCACTTCGCTGGCATGGTGCTCGTGAGCGATCTCGAATCGTCCCTCGGCCCATCCGAGCCCGACTTCCCGGAGATAGGGAGAGATACGCTGTTTGAGGAACTCGATCGCGCCGAGTCGATTCCATGCCTCCTGAAACTGCCAGTCGAGCGTGCCGAGATCGAGGTCGGTCGTCGCGTCGAGCCAGTCCTCGAGCCATTCTCCGTGGGTATCGACGAGGCTCCCTCCAGTCTGTGGAGAAGCCTCGTCCGGTGTCGACTGATGGTTCGCTCCGACGTCGTCTGCCGAAAGCGACTCACTTTTCGACCGATCTCTCCGCTGGGAATGGTGCGACTCGACATCGCGATCGAGAAGATTACGGAGCTCTTCACCCGAACACGCCACGACTCGCCCCGCCCGATGCCCTTTGTCGAGCGCTTCAGCGACGAGCTCGAGTCGTTCGACCACCGAAGGATCGTAGGCGCGATGCCCCCCGTCTGTGCGGTCGGGCGCCGGATATCCGTAGCGACGTTCCCAGGTGCGGAGCGTCGACGCCGGAATGCCGGTCGCTTCGGCCACGGCTCCGATGTTCAATTTGGCGGGTTCGCTTGAGTCGCTCATGGAATCCGTGCGTCGGCACGTAATATGAAGTGCAGAGGTGATGGGGACGTGTGTACTGGCACTATTGCCGCCGGTGAAACGAGACGGTCGACCTTCGAGCGAAAACGACACGTAGCTGCCCCCTCTGCCGACTTGGATGGACCATCGCCGTGGCGAGTTGCGGTCGGCATCTTGTCCCGAGAGCGCCCGGCCACGCGGTTGGCTCGGTCTTTCGGTCCCCTCACGACTGGCGCTCGTCGAAATACTGGTCGCGAATGCGCTCTCGAAGCCCGACACGCATGCGGTGCAAACGAGCTTTGATGGCCGAGGCCGAGAGATCGAAGCGATCGGCGAGCTCTTCTTTGGAACTCCCACCGAACTCCATCTCGAGGTAGATTTCTCGATTCGTGGGTTTGGAATTTTCGAGATAGTCCTCGAGATGATCGATGACGTCCTCGAGTTCGATGTGCTCGTCCGGCTGACGCGCATGCTCCTCACTCTTTTCATCGTCGACGATCGCCTGGAGGGTATCGTCCTCCATCGGCACGGGACGTCGCTTGTACTTGCGCGTCTTCATCTTTGCCTCGTTGACCGCAATGCGGTACATCCAGCTCCATAAGGCGCTATCCCCGCGGAAGGTGTCGATCTTTTGGCACACCGTCCAGATGACGTCTTGGGTGACCTCTTCGGCGTCCCAATCGTTGTCGACGTTCGGGCGAACGACCGAATAAATTCGGTTCCAGTACTCCTGATAGAGCTGTTCGACTGCTTTCGTCCGCCCCTCGTTGAGAAGCTGGATCAATTTCTGTTCTTTCATAGGGGCCTCGGCGTTCGTCTGGGGATACGACTATCGTTCATGCCCACTTGAATAATTATTGAACAGGATTGAGCTGGAATCAAATGAATAAATTTTGAACAGGGGGGCTACTC
>JAQCND010000235.1 GCA_028274765.1 Bradymonadaceae bacterium | reverse complement strand
GACTCATGTAGGCGGGGGTTCCCCACATGGCATCGTCCTGGGTCATCGTGCGGGAGCGCAGATGTTTGGCGATCCCGAAATCGAGGAGTTTCGGACGATACGTGTCGGACGCCTCGCGTTTGAGATAGATGTTCTCGGGTTTGAGGTCTCGATGGACGATGTCCTGCTGGTGGGCCTGATAGAGGACGCCGCAGATCGGGGCGATATACTCGAAGATCCGCTGGTAGCGTAGACACGAGTCGTCGAGTCGAGCATTGAGACTCTCCCCCTTGAGCAGCTCCATGACCATGTAGAAGCTGCCGTCGGGGGCCTGGCCAAAATCGAACAGCTCTACGGCGTTCGGGTGATCGAGGTTGGCGATCACTCGGGCCTCGTACATGAACCGCTTGCGGATCTCGGTATCCTGAAGAAAATCCGCCTTGAGGATCTTGAGTGCGACCTCTTCGCCCCCTTTGACGCGTCGAGCATGATAGACGCGACTCATCCCGCCTTCGCCGAGTTTCTCGACCACTCGAAAGCGCTCGTCGAAGATGTGACCGACGAGCATGTCCTGAGTTTCGCTCGGATTGACCTCGACGAGCTCGGAGCCGTCGTTGTTGCAGTACTGCTGGTCGGGACCGTAGGTTTCCCCGCACTGCCAGCAGATCTTCTCCCCCTGAGTCGAACCAGTCGGATTGTCGGGCGAGTCGTTCACAATCCCTCGAGTTCACTGGAGGTCGAGCCGACACTCGGACGTCTCGAATGCGTGACTTGGCATCATAAGTCAACCGATCGGGACTGGCAATTCATCCCCAGCCTGCCCGTGCTGGCCGGGAAACCTGCTTCCAATCCCCACGGTTCGTGCAGAGACATGACGGATCAAACAAGTGTCTACCCCGCTGCGTCGTCGCTCGAGCCGGGTCTGGGTGCTCGCTTTCCCCCTTTGCCACGGAACGACTTGCTCTTACGTCCTCCATGGAACGGTGATCGCGGCGGGGCCAACCCCGACGGCTTTGACGCTTCGCCCGATGTCGGTGGCGGCGGCTCCATCGTCGCTATCACTCTCCATCCTCCTTGGATCCGTCAGCACCTGACCGGACTGGAATGCGCACGTGTCGCCGACAGCTTCATGGATGTCGAGATCGGACAAGGGGTCCGGATTGCATCTTCGCGAAATCCATCCTCGTGCGATCATCCTGTCTTGAGACGTGAACCTTTCTTGATATGGCGAGGGATGGGTGTATGCTTCTCGAAGTCGTTCGGTTTCTCTCATTCTCTGTGTCTCTCGAAGTCGATGACATGTCCCCGCTTCACTCGAATCCCGCACCTCGCGTCCCGCTTACTTCCCGTTGTCGTATGTCTCGTCGCCGGCGCGAGTATGGCGATCAGCTCGTCGGCATGGGCTCAATCCGATAGTTCATCGCAGGCGAGCTCCTCCGACGATACCTCGAACGGTGATACGCAGACGACAGATGGAGCCAAAACATCCAACAAAGCCTCCGAAGCCGACGCCACCGATCGGGACAAGTCGAGTGCTTCGGCGGACCCAAAGTCGAACGAGGGCTCGAATTGCCCCAAAACGAGCGGCGGTTCTATCGATGCCGAACAGCTGATCGTCCTCGGTATTCGATGTTTCAAAGCCGAGTCGTACAGTCAGGCGTACACGTACTATCGCCGAGCCCAATCCGAGACTTCGACATCTGCCTTGACGGCGGCTCTCGGACGCTCGCTCCACAAGCTGGGGTTTTATCACGCCGCACGACGCAAATACGAGACCTTCCTCGAGAATACCGAATCCGACAGTGAAGGCGCACGCAAAATCCAGCGACGACTCGAACAGCTCGACAAGGACGTCGCCGAAAAGGGGGCCGAGGTTCGTGTCGAGTCGTTTCCCAGCAGGGCTCGGATCTTGATCGAACTCGACAACGGTGACTGGGCCGAGGTCGGTCGCACGCCCTTCACGGGCGTGTTCGAAGAGAGCGAGTATCGAGTGGCGATCGAGAAACCTCGTTACCGTCGCGAGATGCAAACCCTCCAGTTCGACAGTTCGGCCCCCAACCCACGCACCCTTCAACTGGAACTCGTCTCCGAGCGATCCGAGCTCGATATGAGTGCCCTTCGCTGGAAGCGCTACGGTCTGATCACGGGGGGGGCGTCACTCGCCGTGCTCGGGGTGAGTGGCGTCTTCTTTGGATTCACCTGGGCCAAATTCGACGAGACCGACGACTACGTGCGGGAGGCCGACTACGTTCCCGCCACTCGAAATCGCCTCGTCGAGAAAGCCCATCGCTTCCAGCGCACGGCGTTCATCCTGGCAGCGGTGGGCGGCACCGGGCTTGCAACGGGAATCGGGCTCTACGTGCGGGGCCTGACGCTCCAGCCCGACGCGTCGTCGTCTCAAACCAACGGGGGAGCCCCATCCCGTGGCGAGGCGACCTCGTCGAACGCCGCCGGCTTCGAGCCCGAGGTACAGCCCGTCGTCAATCCTCGCTATTTCGGAATTCGGGCGAGCTGGTAGTCTCTCTCCCCCATCCGCCCCCTCCCGGCGTCTCGATCCGCAGTCGATCGCCCTCGCCGAGTTCGACCACGCATTTGCCCGGCAGTGCCTTGGGCTCGCCGTCGCGAACCAGGATGTTGTGTCCTCGCTGTCCGGGATTGCCTCCCTGGAGACCGTAGGGGGGATGCTCGCGTCGCTCGGTCATCAGCGTCGCCGTCGCGTCTCCGTCAAAGACGTAACTCCGGACGACGCCGTCACCGCCGGCATGGGGGGCGTCTCCCCCCGAGTCGTCTCGAATGGCATACCGTTCGACCCGGAGGGGATAGGCGTGTTCGAGTGCCTCGATCGGCGTGTTGAGCGTATTCGTCATGTGGGTGTGAATCGCGTCCGTCCCCTCGCCCGAGGCGTGCCCGCCGCTGCCGCCCGCAATCGTTTCATAATAGGTAAAGTTCTCCGCCCCGTCCCCTCGGGGATCGTCGACCCCGATGGTGACGTTGTTCATCGAGCCACAGGAGGCCGCCGGGATGCGACCGGGCAACGGCTCGGCCAGGGCTCCGAGGACGACGTCGGTGATCCGCTGGCTGGTCTCGACGTTGCCGACCGCGACGGGAGCGGGAGGTTCGGCATCGACGAGCGTCCCCGACTCGGTCTCGACGTCGATACACCGCATGTATCCGCCATTCGACGGCATCTCGTCGGGCGCGAGACATCGAAAGACATAGAGGACGGCCGAGAGCGTGACGGCCCGCGGGGCGTTGACCGGCCCGCGGGTCTGAGAGGCCGTCTCCGACCAGTCGACCGTGGCGTGATCGTCGCCGAGTGTCACCTCGCAGGTCAGTTCGAGCGAGCCGGAGTCGAATCCATCTCCGTCGAGCACGTCGCGAAATGCCCACGTGCCGCTGGGCATGTCTTCGATCGTGCGACGCATGAACCGCTCGCTGTAGGACTGGAGCTGGTCGGCCGCTCGCCAGGCCTCCCGGCCGTGACGCTCGATCTGCTCCTCGAGGCGGCGTCGCCCCCGGAGATTGGCGGCCAGTTGGGCCTGCAGATCGCCCCGCCGCTCCTCGGGGGTTCGACTCGCCGAGGCGATGCGCTCGACGAGTTCGTCGCTCCAGCGAGTCGGCGGGATCCGAATGCCCTCGTCGTCGATCGAGTCCGACAGCGGCAGACTCCCGGGACTCCTTCCGCCGACGTCGGCATGATGCGCCCGATTGGCGACATAAAAACGCACCTCGCCGGCGTCATCACACACGGGTGAAACGAAGGTGATGTCGGGCAGATGTGTCCCGCCGCGGTACGGATCGTTGAGGACCGCGTGCCCGTCGCGCCCCATCTCGACGTCCTCGATGGCGGCCTGGACCGACAGGGGCGTCGACCCCAGATGCACCGGGATGTGGGCGGCCTGGGCGACCATCTCGCCGTCGGCGTCGAAGAGGGCGCACGAGAAGTCTCGGCGCTCTTTGATGTTGGGGGAAAACGCCGAGCGCATCAGCGTCACCCCCATCTCCTCGGCGATCGAAGCGAACAACTGTCGAAAAATTTCGCGTTCGACGGGGTCC
The DNA here is from genome assembly GCA_028274765.1 of Bradymonadaceae bacterium. GTDB lineage: Bacteria > Myxococcota_A > Bradymonadia > Bradymonadales > Bradymonadaceae > CAJXPB01. The sequence goes on along the minus strand of JAQCND010000235.1, from coordinate 7,615 downwards.
ATAGCACGTCGGGGGACTTGAGACGAGGCGATGGGACGAGAGCAACAGGCTCGATTCGAAGACTCGCTTCGTCAGTCGTGGGCCAATGATCATTCCATACATGATCGAGTAGCGCTGGATGTCGCCTCACTCCTCTCCAGTGAGGAGTCGCTTGGCGACCTGCCAGCAAGGGGGATGGCGCTCCACACGAAGACGATGATCATGAGACGAGCCACCTCCTGGAGCGCCGGTTCCCGACCGGCATATGAAGCGGCTCATTATCCCGCGAATGAACATTCAACTACCATTGGCCCGCCTGCTTTCGGTCGATTTCGGCGAGCCATTGTCGATTGAGCGACGTTGCCGAGATGCCAGATGTTCTTGAGAGAGAGGCGAGCCCTCGGATTGAACTCAAGTCTCTTCGAAGTAGTCCCGTTCGCGGAGGGACTCGACGTGGCGGCGCGCTCGAAACTGCTGCTCGTCGTCGGTCAGTCCCGGCGCCTCCGGATCGATGTCACCGAGGTTGAAGACCATGCACTTGGGGCCGCCTCCGCCCTTGCCGAAAAACTCCGAGATGTCGACCGGCACGACCTCGACGCCTCGCGCCTCGATGCGCTCTCGCGTCTCGGCTCGAATCGCCTCGGGGGCGTACAGGAGTCGGTCGTCTCCGGTCTCGACATAGAAGGAGTTGCCGATGAACTGTTCGGCGTCGGTGTCGTCGAGCTCGACGATGCGGTCTCCGAAGGTCGACTCGATCCGGTTGGTACTCGCCTCGTCGAGGCCGCCCTTCCAGACTAACAGCGGCCCACCGAGGTCGCAGATGAGACAATCGCCGTGGTAGTACTTCGGATCGGTCAACTGAAATCGATGGAAGGTCTCGCCGACGATGTCCTCCTCGAGCCAGTCGCCGACGTCCGATCCGCTTCGAAATCCATGGGTGAAAATCCACTCGAGGTTGTCGCCGCGTCCGATCGGGAAGGCGTCGGCCTCGCCCTCGAACATCCAGTCGTCGGGATAGTCGCCGACCTCGAGTCCGAAGTTCTCGAAAAACTCGACATATGCCTCGGCCTCCGGGACACGGTGTTTGGCGGTGAAGTGACTCGGATAGAAGGTCTTGTCGGTCGACGGCCGCTCGTCGAGTCTCCCCTCGAGAAAGCCCGCGTTGGCCGTAAAGACCATGCCGGTCAAGTCGGGGACCGGTTCGAACAGATAGACGTCGATGCCTCCATCGAGGAGCATGTCGACGTAACTGTGCCACTGTCGGTGGGCAGCTTCGGGGTCGACGCGCTTGAGGGACTGGTCTTCGTGGCGAGTGTGTGGGTTGGCGCCCCCTTTGATAGCATAATATCGGGGATCGGTCATCGCGACGGCCGCGGACATGGACATGCCTCCTTGGAAAAATATAGCGCAAAGACGTGTCGAACATCGATACCATGCCATCGAAGGTCGACCAGACGTCGATTCGGGTCCGTCCGCCGGAGTTGGGCGACAGCTCAACCGGCGAGTCGAGGCTGGGCGCTTCCGATGGGCATCGAGACGAGTCGAAAACGGCACCATGGTTCGAATCCAACGACGAACAACAGTGAGTTGATTGGGAAACGAACGCCGGCGAGTCAACTCGAGATCGATTCGCGTGGGGGTGATGGTTCGAGTCCCGTGTTCGTGGACGTGCTCGCCGAGAGGGCCGGACCCCCGACGCACGTCGACCGTCTCACACGATTTGAACCATCTCCAGCCGGCCCCATCGTCCGTTTCGTGGCCGGCTGAAGACCTGCTGCTTTATATTAACCGTCAATGTACTATCCGTATCTCGGAATCGACACGCCCCGTCGGATGTTTGTGCATGTGCCGATCCGGGGCTCAAACTGGGTTCGACAGGACGAGGAGCGAACATGAGTGACGACATGTACGATATCGTGTGCGCCAACTGTGGCGAACCGGACCAGGTGCCCTTCGAGCCCAACGAGGGGAGCGACGTCTACTGCCAGCCGTGCTACGAAGAGGTCGCTCGGGAACGAGAGGACCAGCTCGAGACCTACGAGATCGTCTGTGCCGAGTGCGGCGACGACGCCGAGGTCCCCTTCGAGCCGGACGAGGACGCAGACGTCTACTGCCAGTCGTGCCACGAGACGATCGAACGCAATCGTCGTCGCCGTGCCGAACGCGACTCGCCGCGCAAGCAACACGGGACGCGGGTCTCCTTCCACATCACGTGTGCCGAGTGTGGCGAGGAAGCCGAACTGGATTACGTGCCCAAAGGCGTCTCGCTCGACGAAGCACTCTGCCTCGATTGCCTGCACGAGCAGGAGAACGAGGAGTCGCGATGGGCCGAAGTGCGGCGTCGCAAGACGCGGGAACGCAAGTCCGAATGGTCGATCGAGTGTGCCGATTGTGGGGCCACCGACTACCTCCATTTCGAACCCGAGGACGACCGGGACTACTACTGCACGAGCTGCTATCATCAACACGAAGAGCCCGATTCCGAGCGGCTGGACGACATGCAATCGATCGGACGCAACGTCTACAGACCCGGCTCGGACGATACGTGATTGCACAGTCCGAAGCAGCCGTCTTGGACTGAGGTAATCCGAAGACTCGCACGACTCATCATCGACGCATCGCTGCTCCGCCACTTCCGCTCGCCACCGCGAGATACAACGTGGAAATCGAACCTTCTCTCGACTGGTCCGTCGTCCAGAGCATCGTCATCAGCCTGGCCCTGGGAGGCCTGATCGGCTTGGAACGACAGAGCCACCACGAACCTGGCGAGCCGGTCGATTCGATCGGCGTCCGAACGTTCGCCCTCGCCAGCCTCCTCGGCGCTCTCTCGGTGCTGGCCACCCCCGTCTCCGCGGCCGTTCCCTATGTCACGGGGATCGGCTATCTCATGCTGGTCATCGCCTTTCTGTTCTTCGAGTATCGCGGGTTCGAATATCGCGATCGCAAGACGCTCCCGGGCATTACGACCCAGGTGTCGGCCCTGATCGTCTACGTCATCGGCGTACTCGTGCCCTCGCGCCCGGTCCTCGCCGCGGCCATCGCCGTCCTCGTCGCCTCGGTTCTGTCGATCAAGGACTGGACGCACCGCCTCGTCGAAAATCTCAGCGAAAACGAAGTCATCGGGACCCTCAAGTTTCTCCTCATCTCGGTGGTCCTGCTTCCGATTTTGCCCTCCGAGGCAGTCGATCCCTGGGAACTCTACAACCTGCAGGAACTCTGGCTGTTGGTCGTGCTGATCTCCGGCATCAGCTTTCTGGGATACTTCGCCATTCGCTTTCTCGGCCGCGATCGAGGCATCGCGCTGACGGGAGCCCTCGGGGGGCTCGCCTCGAGTACGGCCGTCACGCTGGCGATGTCCCATCGAGCCGAACGCCATCCCGATGCGCGCTCGGTCAACCTCGCCGCAGCGTTCGCCGTCCTGATCGCCAGCGGCATCATGACGGTTCGGGTCGTGGTGCTCGTCTTTGCCGTCAACGCCGACTTTGCGGGCGCTCTCTGGGTCCCGCTGGTCGCGATGGCCGTTCCGGGGGGCATTGCCGCGGGGATTCTGTGGTATCGCATGATTCACGTCCAGGAGGACGAGCGCCGGCGGGCGGCATCACCGGTCGAGGCCCCCGACATGGCGGAGCCGGAGGGGCAATCGCTCGAAGAGGAGTCGGAGGTCGAAGAGGAACTCGAGATCAGCAATCCCTTCGAACTCGCGCCCGCCCTGAAATTCGGGTTGCTGTTCGCCTTCATCATCGGCGGGGTCCACGTCGCCAAGCATTCGTTTGGCAATTACGGGACCTATGTCGCCGCCTTTTTGAGTGGACTGGCCAACATGGACGCCATCAGCGTGACCATTGCTCGCATGTCCGAAGCCGGCGACATCACCAACCGCATCGGCGTCCAGAGCGTGGTCATCGGCATCGTCGCCAACAGCCTCTCGAAAGCCGCACTCAGCGCCGTGGTGGGCTCCAGGCGCCTCGGGATGTATGTCGCCCTCGGGTTGTTGCCGACGGTGCTGGTCGGGCTCGGCGCCGTCTTCTTGTTGTAAGCGACCCTCCCGAGTTCTCAGTTGCAGCAGATTCCGACAGATCTGGCGACTGGCATCGCGGTATGCCCCCCCTCTGAAGCGCCGGCTTCCGGCCGGCCCGGTCTGAAGATCAAATGGGGCTGAATGCTCACGGATAACCCCTTGTATCTTCCAACCCTTTCAGGTTGACAACCCCGCCGGGCGAGACTACCGTCAATCGCATCCAAATGAGTCCATGCCGACGACGCTCATGGCCGTCGTCGGAACATACATGGAAAATGACATTCGATCTCCGGCACGACGACCATTTCACTCACGGTTCGAACATGTCCGACGCAAGCACCGAAACGATGTCCGACGATCTCCACAATACCATCGTCGAAGGCACGTACCTCGAACACGACGACGAAGGATACGTCTTCGAACTCGACGACGGGGGGGAACGCGCCATCGTCGATCCCGGTGAATTCGAGGGGGAGGCGCCCTGGGAGAGCGGCGACGACATGCAGCTTCTAGTCGAACAGAAGCGCGACGATCACTGGACGGCCTCGGCTCGCAAAGTCGGCAAGCTGGAACTCTGGGAGGAGCTCGAGGAAGCCGAACAGAGCGACCGTGTCATCGAAGGAGACATCGTCAAAGAAAACAAGGGCGGACTGTCGGTCGATATCGGCGTGCGCGCCTTCCTCCCCCAGAGTCACATCGAACTCCACAGCGTCGACGATCGCTCGCAGTACGTCGGACGTCGCGAATCCTTCACGATTCTGACCTTCGACCAGCAGCGCTGCAACATCGTGCTCAGTCGTCGCAAGGTGCTCGAACAGGAGCGCGAGGAAGAGCGCCGCGAGACGCTCGAATCCATCGAAGAGGGCCAGACCTTCGAAGGCGTCGTGCGCAATCTCCAGCCCTACGGCGCCTTTGTCGACATCGGCGGCATCGATGGCCTCCTGCACATCTCGAACATCAGCTGGGAGCGCATCGAGCACCCCTCCGAAGTCCTCGAGGAGGGCGACGACATCGAGGTCGTCGTGTTGGACTACGACCCCGACGAAGAGGAGCTGAGCCTCGGACGCAAACAGCTCCTGGACAACCCCTGGGAGCGATTCGAAGACGAATATGCAGAGGGCGATGTCGTGGAGGGCGAGATCGTCAACCTCGCCGATTTCGGAGCGTTCGTCGAGATTGCCCCCGGCATCGAGGGACTCGTCCACGTCACCGAGATTTCATGGACTGATCAGACGACTCACCCCAATCAGAGCCTCGAAGTGAACGAAGAAGTCGAGGTCGAGATCCTCGAGATCGATTCCGACGAGGAGCGCGTCAGCCTGAGTATCAAGCAGGTCGAGCCCAATCCCTGGGAGGAATTCACCGAAGGCGTCGGGACGGGCGACATCATTGCCGGCGAGATCACCAACATCACGGACTTCGGCATGTTCGTGCAGGTCGCCCCCGACATCGAAGGACTCGTCCACGTCAGCGACATCTCCTGGACCGAACAGATCGACGACATCTCGGAGCACTACGAGGAGGGCGAGGAGATCGAAGGTAAAGTCCTCGAAGTCGACGTCGACTCGCAGCGTCTCGGCCTCGGTATCAAGCAGTTGACCCAGGACCCCTGGAGCCAGGCTGAAGAGCTCGCCGAGCCCGGCGAAAAGATCGACGTCGAGGTCACGAAGCTGACCGACTTCGGCGCCTTCGCCGAAGTGGTCGAGGGCGTCGAGGGCCTCATCCACATCTCGGAGCTGAGCGACCGTCGCATCGACCATCCGCGCGAAGTCGTTCGACCGGGCGAGGACGTCGAAGTCCTCGTGTTGAGCTTCGAGCGTGGCGAGGAACGCATCAGCCTTTCGCTCAAACGCGATCAGCTCGAAGACGAGCAGGATCAATACGTCGAAGACGAGGATCCGGACGCCAAACTCGGCGACGTCATCGGCGAACAGCTCCAGTCGGGGACCGAAGAGAGCGACGCATGAGCGCGTCTCAGGCGGAGGACGTCAGTCTCGCCACTCCAACAGCAGAACGTAATCGTCGGTCTCGTGGACGGTTCGCCACCGCTCGTTGGAGCGCATGGACTCGATCAACGCCCTCTGGCGTTGAAACGACAACACGGCCGCCCCCACATCGTATCTGTCGAAGAGGTCTTGCCAGTTGCTCTCCCCTCGATTGAGGGCGTGATAGGTCTCCCAGACCGACGCCGGTGGCAGCTCGATCCGATGATCGACGAAAACCCGCTGTTCGGGATGCTCCTCGGTCAGATGGAAGAGCAAAAACCCGGCGAAGCGGTGGTCGTGATACAGACGACTTCGAATCCCCTGACGACGCATCAGCTGCATCGCGCCGACCGGCGTCTCGTCGGGGACGATTCCTTTGAGCGGATATGCTGAACGAACCTCGAAGGCCTCGGCGTCGGCCATCCAGTCGATCCGCCACTGAAAGGTCGGCTGGAGGGCAATGCCTCCGCCGACGAGCCCCACGGCCAGCAGGAGATGGACGGCCTGGGCGAGGCGTCCGGGCTCGCCGGCCGCTTCGTCATCGGGTGGGGAGATGAGCTCTCCAGCATACGGAGCCCCGACGACGGGCAGGAGAAGTCCATACCAAAGGAGCCCTCGCGCCTGACCGATTGTGAGGGCGGCGATGCCCGCCAGCAGCAGGACATCGACCGAATCGGCCTCCTCGCGCCGGCACCACATCGCGTATCCCACCCCGCCGAGCGTTGCGTAGAAGAGAGGCCCGAGCAACACGGGATGCCACGGCATCGTCGGCCACCATTCGGTGATCGTCGATCGGACGACCGAATTGGTCGACTGCGAGAACACGTAGGTATAGAGCTCGACATGGCGCGGATGGACGAGGGGAGCCACGGCCGACGCTACGACTACGCCGTACCAGAGGCGCTCGCGCCTCGAGTCGTGTTGTTCCGGGGACCGCCATCGATCGAGAGTCTGAGCGGCGGCAAAGGCCAGGGCCACGGCCGGTGCGAGCGGAAACGAGCCATGGAGGTTGGCCCACAGCATCGCTCCGAGTGGAAAGCCCATCAGGAGCCATGGCGCTCCGCGTTCCAGGCGGATACGGTATCCGATCCAGAGCAATCCCAGAAAGATTGGCCAGGCCAGCAAGTGGGTGCGCGCTTCGATGAGTCCAGCCGCGATGATCAGTCCGAACGAGGTGACGAGACTCCCCGTCATGACGGAATCGGCGCGCTTGATCGCCGCCGTCCCGAGCCCGAGAAACGCCAGGCCTGCGAAAAGATTTCGCACGGCCAGCACGCCGTAGACATTCCCGAGGCGATGGAGTTCATAGAGGATCCACTCGGACAGCCAGGCGTGCACCATCGAGGGCGCCGACGCTTCGATCGTATAGAGATACTCATTGGTCACCGGAACGGCACGCCAGTGCGCAATGAGACGTCCGATAGTGATGTGTCCCCAGTAATCCCAGGAACGCAAGGGGAGACATCCGAGTCCGATGAGCGCGAGTCCGGCCGGGAGAAGATACCAGACGAGATCGAGAGACAGAGGCGGCGTGACGAGTTGCCGGAGAGAAGGCGTCCCGTCTTCGGGCTCCAAATCGTTCGACGTGGATGTCATGTCAGTCGGTGTACTCGCGTCGGATCGCCTCCAGATA
>JAQCND010000231.1 GCA_028274765.1 Bradymonadaceae bacterium | reverse complement strand
AGCCACTTCGTGGATGCGCTGCTGTCTCGTCGTGGTGCTCGTCGGGACGAGTGCGTGGGGATGTGCCGCCTCGCGTTCGTCGTCGCTCGAGTCGACCGAGGAGGAGCTCCTTTCGGGCCAGGGGGAGGGCGACATCGAGGCCATCCTCGAGGCGGCCGATCGTCGCTGGAAGGAGCGGAGCGATCTGGAGGACTTGAAGCGGGCCATCGAGCTGTACGAGCGCGCCACCGAGGTCGATGCCAGCGATCTCGAGACCTCCGAGCGGCGGACGCTTCTGGCCGAGACCTACGTACGGCTCGCCCGGGCGTATTTCTTCTGGGGCAACGCTCACGTCGCGACGAGCGACCGGGCCGAGAGTGAGCGGGACTCGCGGATGATGGAGTTGTTCGAGAAGAGTCTGTCGGCCTCCGAGCGGGGGATCGTGCTCGCCGATTCCGACCTCGCCGGTGCCGTCTCCGGGGGCGAATCGCTGGCGCAACGTGTCTCCTTGGCCGACCCCGACGCCATCCCGGCGCTCTACTGGTACGCCACGACCCTCGGCAAATGGGGGATGATGAAGGGCTACACCACCATCATGAAACACCAGGGGGACATCCAGAAGACGATGACCTTTATCTGCGACCAGCGCCCCGCGTACTACTACGGCGGCTGTCATCGCTATTTCGGCGCGTACTGGACCCGCGTGCCCTTCGGCAAGAGCGCCGAGAAGAGTCGACGCCACCTCGAGCAGGCCATTGAGATCGCACCCTTCTTTCTGGGCAACAAGGTGCTGATGGCCGAATACTACGCCGTCCTCGCCGACGAGTCCGACCTCTATCGGCGACTGCTCAACGAGGTGATCGAGGCGTCGGTCGAGCCCGAGGAGCATCCCGAGGTCGCCCCCGAGAATCGGTTTCACCAACAGCGGGCGCGTCAACTCCTCGATCGCGCCGACGAGGCGTTCCGGTGAGCGCATTATTCGTGTTATGATCGTTATTGTTCCGGTCGAGGGGCGGCTTCGATGTGCCTTCCCCGCCCTCGTCTTTTCGTCGTCCCGGATGTCTCGACGTCATGGCCTCCTTGTCCGATCGCCTCGAGTCCCTCCAGCGCAAGCTCGAAGCGCCCCGCACGCTGAGTTTCACTCGGGCCGGGCGGTATCTGGTCCTGCTGACGCTCGGGGTGGGCTTCGGCGCCATCAACACGGGCAACAACCTCCTCTTTTTGCTGCTGGGGATGATGTTGTCGCTCATCATCGCGAGCGGGATTTTGAGCGAGGCCGTGTTGCGGCATCTCGAGGCGCGTCGTCTGCTGCCCAAGCGGCTGTTCGCCGGTGAGCCGGCGCCGGGCCAGTTCGAGCTCGACAATCCCAAGGCCTATCCCTCGTTGAGCGTCGCGGTCGAGGAGCAAAATCCCACCTGTCTGTCGGGGCCGCTCGAGGGCCAGACGGTCGGCTCCAAGCGTCCGCCCTGGTGGCTGTTCTGGCGAGAGACGCCTGATGCCGACGATGCCTCGCTCCAGTCGATCGCCTCGGGTTATTGTCTACGGCTCGAGAGTCGTTCGAGCGCCGAGATCGACGCCCGTTACCGCCTCCCCGAACGGGGCGTCTACCGGCTGCCAGGGCTCGAGATCGTGACGCGCTTTCCGTTCAGCCTCTTCGAGAAGGCGCGGACGCTCCGCGATTCGGTCGAGGTCGCCGTCTGTCCGGCGCCTCGAGAGGCCGACGAGTGGAGCACGCGCATCTACGCCGCCTTCGGAGACGTCCCGGCCGACGAGCGTGGCCAGGGCGAAGAGTACTACGGACTCCGCGAGTATCGGCCGGGCGAGGATCGTCGCATGATTCACTGGAAGCGATCGGCCGCCCGAGGCGAACTCGTCGTGCGCGAACACGAGGCCCAGGAGCAGCGGGCCGTCCTCCTGCACGTGGCCAACTGCACGGGACGCCCGGCCGGTCAGCGCGTCCGGGTGGAGGCGGGGTTCGAACGGGGGCTCGAGAGAGTCGTCGGCCTGATTCAGACGCTCACCGAACGGGGCTATCGGGTCGGCCTCCGGACCTTCGACGACCATGTGGCCCTCGACGCCGAGGGGGGACGCGACGCCATGCTCCATACGCTCGCGACGCTCGAGCTCCACGACGGGGCGCCTCCGACTGGTTTCGAGGGGATGGCCACACAGGAGGTCGGTCACATCGTCATCGGGCTACCCGAGGCTCTGAGCGGGCTCGATCGCGACTGGGACGTCGTGCTCGAACTCGACGCCGAAGCCTGAGCGCATTCCCGTCGACACGCCCGTCATGTTCATCTCGACGATTGGTGGCACGAGGAGTCATCCGTGATCACCCGCATTGCTCGACTTCACAAAATCAGTCTCTACGCCGTCATCGGCGTGGCCTTTTTGTGTGTCGTCTTCGGGGAGCTGCTGACGTTTCTCAGCGGCGGGCTGTTCGTGGGGGCCGTCGCCGCCAGTTGGTGGCTCTCGGAGACCGATCTCGTGCGAGGGACCAATCGCCTGTGGTGGAACGGCCTCGTGTTGGCCTTCCTCGCCTACACCGTCGTCCAGGTCGTCACGACGGGCGAGGGCTACCTCAAGGGGGGATTGCGCTTCATCCTGATGCTGACCGCCATCAAGATGTTGATCCGCGACGGGGCGCGCGACGAACTCCAGCTCTATGCTCTCAGCTTTCTGACGATCGCGGCGGCGACGACGGTCAACGACGGCGTCACGTACGGGCTCTTCTTTGGCGTCTACGTCCTCTCGGGGACGTTCAGCCTCGCCCTGTTTCATCTCAAAGAGGAGTTCGACCACCGAGAGGCCATTCCCCTGACCCAGCGCATCCCCTTCGACCGGCGGTACATGGCGGTACTGGCGGGGATTTCAGTGGTCATCTTCGTCTCCA
>JAQCND010000224.1 GCA_028274765.1 Bradymonadaceae bacterium | reverse complement strand
TTCTTCGCGTCACCGACGCTCAACGACCAGCTCACCGAGGTGTTCGAGCGCGACTTCCAGCGGAGCGAGGAGATGTCGTTCGAGGCCATCGAGAAGATGGGCCACTTCTACAAACTGCGGGATGCGATCGCGCACCTGACGAGCCCGATGCTGTAGAACATCACTCGTCGGAGACATCGCGGGCGTAGTTGGCGATGAGCTCGACGAGCAAATCGTTCAATTTGTGTACGTCGTAGTCCCCGATGGTCGGCTCGATGTGATCGCCGCCGATCCCGCTGTCATCGGTCAAGAAGACGTAGCGTCCGTGGGTGGCGATCGCCATGGAGCGCATCAGGTATTCGGTGCGCTTGCCGATACCACTTCCGACGATGGGGACGATGCGAATGCCGCGCTCGGCCGCCCAGCGTGTCGCCTGCTGGACGCGTTCGATGGACTCGGCCGATACATGGGGCGGCGCATCGAGGACCAGGAGCAGGAGGCGTGCTCGCGCCCGCTCACTCCAGCTCTGTTTGATACTCTCGATCATCGCTCGGCCGACTGCCTCCGGTTTGTCCCCCCCGCCAGCCGCAGTTTCGCCGGCCAGTTGCCCGACTACACTGTCGATATTTTCGGTGAACGCGTTCGAGCGCACGACGTATTCGTCCTGCGTGTCGCGATAGAAGGTCGTCCCCAGTCGAAGCGTGAAATCCCGGCCAATCCGCTCTCGCACGCGATCGACCACGTTGCTGAGTTCAGTCTCGAGGTAGCGAAGCTCGTCGCCCATCGATCCCGTTGTATCGACCGTCAGCATGATATCCATGGCGGGGGCTGGCTGACGGGTTTGTTCGAGATTCAGACGGACGGGATCGCCGTTGAGCTCGATCCCCTGAACGGTTTGAGTCGTCTCCCCCGATATGACTTTGACGGTAAGTTCCTCCTGGGATGCCTCGGTCGAGAGGCCGGGAAAGAGGGTGGTGCGCCCCCCATTGTCGGTACGACTCCTCCAAAGTATCTCGTCGTCGGGGCCCAGCAGGGTGACGTGAGCGTCGGCCACCGGCTGACCGTCGGTCCGGACGTGGACCGGGATGCGGTGTCGCAGTTCCATGCCCCACGTCTCGGCAAACGACTGCCACTTGTCGCTCCAGTCATCCTCCTGCTCCTGCTCGGACGGTTCGAAGAGCTCGAGCCAGACGTCCCAGTTCTGGAGGTCGCGCCAGCGTCCGGCCGTCAACTGCCCCGCCTGTTCGGGCGGCGGGGGGGCGGCGTGATCGTCGGTGGCTCGGCCCGATTTGTCGGTGGCGCCGGCGCTTTTCACAGAGGGCGCTTCGCCTTCGGAGCCGCCTCCGAAGTCGACCGTGTTGTCGACCCCGCTTCGCGCCTTTTGAAACTTGGCCTCTTTCTTCTCACAGGCCGTCCCGGCTACGAGCACGAAGATCCCTCCGACGAGCCCCATCAGCTCGACGTGGCACCACGCGCCTCGCTTCCATATCCGCAGACGATCGTCCGTCGAGCGCATCGCGAGAGAACCTCCATCCACATCGAGTAACCAGCAGCCGTTCGTCGAGTCTGTCACGTAAGGTCAGGACGACGAACAGTATATGCATACCGGGGACGCTCGATCCAAGTGGCGAGCTGGGAAGAGAGTTGCACTCGAGACATACCGAGAGGATGAGGTTCCCCCTGAGTCGAAGACCACGTTCAGTGTTCGGATGGCCCTCTCATGGCCGCGTCTACTCGTCTCGGACCACACGATGCATGGAGGTTCGGCTGGGGGGGGCACCCGTTCCGAAGGATCCCGACAGGAGAGACGGCGCCAGGGGGCAACGGTGGCTCAATCGTCGTCGCGCAACTCGTCGAGCTTGTCGCTGATCAGGGAGAGCTGTTCGCGGAGCCGGAGCGATTCGGTTTCATAGTCGACTTCGTCGATCTCGCCGGTGTCGTAAGCGTCCTCGAGGCGGGCGAGCTGGTCGAGCAGACGATCGCGATCTTCTTCGAGCGTCTCGATGGCGTCGCTCCGCCCCTCTTCCGACGCGAGTGGGTCGCGTTCGCGCCGGGCGAGGACAAAGATGCCTCCGCCACCGAGAAGTCCGAGCGCGATCACGATCCAGGGCCAGATCCGTCGATCGAACGGCAGCCCCTGGAGTTGGAACGCAAACGACTCACCGGCTTCGAGACTCTCTCCGGTGGCATACAGCGAGGGGACGTTGCGTCGCAGTCCGGGAATGTTTCGAGTCGTCTCGACTCGTTCGAACCCCGGGGCCGAGAGGCTGGCTTCGTCGAGCCGACCCACCTTCTCGTAGTCAGTCTCCAGAGGGAGCACGACGTCGAGGCGATCGACGGGGTAGTCGACCGACTGCTCGTAGACGAGGGAGGGGGTGGAGGCGGGCATCGAGAAGCGCACTCGGAAGGAGACGGTGCGACCCGGTTTGAGCACACCCTTCCAGTTGACGGTGCTGTCGATGATTTTGGTCTCACCGCGTCCCGAAGCCTTGATGCCCTCGGCATTGAGGGGAAGTTCCAGCGGCAGCCCCTTTTCGAAACGTTTGCCGCCCAGCGAAGTCGTATCCACGGCGCGATTGCCTCCGACGGTGAGGCTCCAGAACTGGTTGAAGACCAGATAGTCCTCCCAGGGTTCGATGATCGTGCGGATGCGCTCGATGCGCACGTTCGAGGCGTCTCGAGCCTGTTCGAAGACATCGATCGTCAGATTGGCGCCGTCAGAGGCGGAGATGCGGCTGCTTTCGAAGGGGATCCCGTTGTAAGTGGCGACCGCATAGAGCTCGAGACCGGATCTCGACAGCGAGGCAGGCACATCGTCGAAGGTTGCCATGCCCTGATCGTCGGCGACCGACGTCCACTCCTGACGAGGTTCGGGGGGACCCGGCTCGAAGGGGCCGCGGGGGCGGGAGGCGCGGAGGATGACGCCGGTGCCGCCGATCGACCGGTCTTCGGCGCCGTGTTGCACCGTGACCTCGACGGTGATCGTCTCGCCCGAGTTTGCCTCCTGTGTCCCCTTCGAGTTCCTTCGAGCCGGACGCCGACCGCGAGGACGAGGGCCGTCGCCGTCGTGGACGGCGGGACGCCCGCCTTCATTGGAGCTCGTGCCCGTCGGAGGGGCGTTGGTACTTCCCGGAGTGGGGTTGCTCGGATCGGCGCCGGACGCCGTCTGGTCCGTCCCCGAAGGCATCTGTTGGGCCTGGCCGGTGAGCGGCATGCCGCCCACGAGGGCGAGCAGCGTGAGCCCCTGAATGGCACGTTGGATCAGTGTCGTCATCGGTGTCATCCCGTCGCCTGGGAGCGAGGTTCGGTCTCGGAGGTCGCCGGAGGAGGCGGTTCGGAGTCTTCAGCGTGATCGGCGTCGATGTCCTCGTCGGATGGTTCATCCGGGGGCGCGGAGCCGGCCTCCGTCTCCGGAGCCGTCTCAGATGAGTCGTCTTCGAGCTCGTGTCCGCATCCGCTGCAAAACTGCGCGTCGGCGGCGAGTTCGCGTCCACAGTCGGGACACTCGAGGGCATCGAGCTCGAGACCACATCCACTGCAGAATTGCGCGTCGCGCGGAAGAGGCCGGTCGCATTCGGGACAGTGACGTCCCGAGGACGGCGTCTCGTCGACACTCGCTTCGTCTCCCGTTGCTTCTCGTTTGTCCTCTCCGGAGGTTCGAGACTCGTCGGAGACATCCAGCTCGTCGCGCTCGGCTCGGAGCTGCTCGAGTCTCGCCTCGATCGCCTCGTCGATGTCGTCGCGTCGATCTTCACCGCGCAACTCGTCGAGTTTTTTCATCACTTTCACGGCTTCACGCTCGTGTTGTCGCTTGAGGCGATCGTAATCCTCTTCGGAGAGTTTACCCGTCTCGTAGTCGAACTCCAGATCCCGGAGGTTCTGCAGGAGACTGGCCTTGCGGGCGACGAGCTCTTCGATCTGGGCGAGCTCCGACTCGAGTAGCTCGGAACGCAGTTGGTCGCGGCGCTCCTCCAGGAACGGAGAGACGGCCTTGTAGACCGCATAGAGGGTCGCGGCCGCAAACATGAACATCAGCACGAGACTCATGACCGATACACCGAGTTAGGGAACAGTGGATGGGGAAGCGTCGGGATCTTCGGGCGGCGCTTCGATCGATGCATCCGAGAGCGACGAGTCGAATTCCTGGATCGCTACCTCGTATCGAAGCGCCGAGCCCCAGCGCGTGTCGGATTCGACGTGTCGGACGACGATCGGCGTGAAGCAGGCAGCGATCAGGACGATCCCGACGGCGGTACGCCCGAAGCGCAACGAGGGGCGAAGCGTCTCGACATCCTCGCGGCTCGGCCACATGGCGATGAAAGCCCCGAGCACGAGGATGACGCCCCCGATCCAGAACCACCACGTAAAGGGATTGACGAACATCTTGAACGCGGCCGTCTGCTGCTGGGGATTGAAGTCGACTAGGGCCACGTAGACGTCCTCGAGGGGACCGGATTGGATATCGATCTCGCTGGTGGGCATGTTGGGGCTAGCGTGGAAGATCGCCTTCCCCGGATGCATCGTATAGAGCGTCTCTCCCTCTCGCTCGGTCTTCATGTCGGCGATGATGAGGCGGCGTTTTTCGTCGTTTTTCTCGCGCAGCCCCTCGAAGGTCATCGTATAGTCGCCGATCTGGGTCGACTCGCCCGTTTGCATGGAGATGTCCTTCTCCAGCTTGACGGCATTGCCCGAGAAGGCCACGAACATACAGAGCATGCCAATGTGTACGACGTATCCCCCGTAGCGTCGGCGCTGTTTGCGCAGCAGATGATACGTCGCCTCGAAGATGCCCTCGTCGTGGCCGCGTCGCCGCGCCAGCAGCCCCCGCACGAACTCTTGGCCCATGGCCGAGGCCGCAAAGATACATCCCGCGATGGTGAGCACCGCGTACGTGACGTCGAGTGTCGTCGGCTCGGCCCCGAGCGCCGCGCCGCGGAGCGACCAGTAGCTTCCGACCAGCACCGGGGTCACGAGCGCCGTGCTCAACAGGGGCCATTTGAAGTCACGGACGAAGCTCTTCCACGTCGCCTTGCGCCAGGCGATGATCGTTCCGATTCCCATCAAAAAGAGGACCAACAGACCGAGCGGGATCATCCACTGGTTGAACCAGGGAGGCTCGATCGAGATTTCGCGCCCCGACAACCACGTCTTGGCCTTCGGCCAGAGCGTCCCGAACAGGACGACGACCGTCATCGCCAAAAAGAGCCAGTTGTTGAACAGGAACGAGGCCTCGCGACTGGCGACGCTGTCGAGCTTGTCGTCGGCGCGCATGTCCTTCCAGCGCCACGCGAAGAGCCCGACGCTGACCGCCGTGACCGTCAGCAGAAAGGCCAGAAAGTAGTTGCCGATGTCGCTCTGAGCGAACGTGTGGACCGACTCGATGAGCCCACTCCGGGTGATGTAGGTGCCGAAGACGGTCATCAGGTAGGTGCCGATCATCAGTCCGAGGTTCCAGCGCTTCAGCATCCCTCGCCGTTCCTGGATCATCAGCGAGTGGATGAGCGCCGTGGCCAGCAGCCATGGCATGAAGGCGGCGTTTTCGACCGGATCCCAGGCCCAGTATCCGCCCCATCCGAGCTCCTCATAGGCCCACATCCCGCCGAGGATGTTGCCGATCGACAGAAAGAGCCACGGGATCAAGATCCACTTGCGCGCGGCCTTGACCCATCGATCGCTCATGTCGCCCGTGATCAGAGCCGCCATCGCAAAGCCAAAGGGGACGGTCATCGAGGCCAGCCCCGTCAGCAGACACGGCGGATGGAGCACCATCTTCGGAGTCTGCAGCAGGGGGTTGAGTCCCTCGCCTTTGGCGGGATTGTCGATGATCGCATACCCCTCAAAGGGGTTCGAGGCGAACACCATGATGATCAGGAGTCCGCTCAGGACGGCGAGCGAGACGGCCTGCACCCACGGCATGAAGTCCTGGTGAGAATTGCGATTGACATAGACGGCCGCGCTCGTAAAGAGCCCGACGATCAGCGCCCAGAACAGGAGACTCCCCGCCTGTCCCCCCCAGAACGAACCGATCAGATAAAAGAGGGGCATCGAGCGGTCCGAGAACTCCGCGACATACTGGATGCTGAAGTCGTGATTGATGAAGGCGTGAAGTAAGATCGATCCCGCGACGGCGAGCGAACCGTACGCGGCGTAGACGGAAAAGCGACTCGCCCGCAGAAAGCGTCGGGAATCGGTGCGTCCGGCGACGATGCTCAACGCCGTGCCGATCAGCGAGATGTACAGCGACACGTATATGGCAAAGGAACCAACCGTCTTCATGGTAAAGTCAAATCGTGGGGGGAAGTCACATGTCCGGTGAAGGCTTCACCGAGACGATTGTTTAGCCTTGTCGGGCATCGCCGTCGGGGGTTTGCCCTCGTAGCGACTCGGGCATTTGACCAGAACCTTGTCGGCCTCGAGGGTGCCCCGGCTTGCGAGTTCACCCGTGGCGACGACCTTGGATTCCTCTTTGAAGGTATCCGGCATCGCTTGGTCGTACTGAATGCGGATCGTCTCGCCCTTGGCCGATAGCGTGAAGTCTCGGCCAATAGTGCCCTCTGCCCCCTCGATCGAGCCCTCGACGACGGTCCCTTTGACCCGGACGCGCTCACCGACCAGCGAAGACGATCGAGCGACTGCCTCGTCGACCTCGAAGAAGTAGGTCTCGGAGCCGATTCCGTCGGTGACGAGATAGGCAATCCCTGCCCCGGCCACCAACAAACCGACGACGAATCGCCAGTTGAGTCCGCCTTCACCCTCGTCAGGAGGGTCGAGACGCTCGGCTCCGGAGGGGGCATCTGAAGCAGAGTCGGTCTCGAGGTCGTCGAACGACTCGGGATCGATATCGAGGTAACCGTCGCGTTCCTGGTCGTCGGAGGGAAGATCAGTCATCTCAGACATCTCGCATTGAAAGAGAGCCGATGGCACCACGGGCTCGAAATGGAGATCGATCGTCAGGGTGACGAGCTCCGATCGGTTAACAAAGACCGCCGGGCCAACAATCCAATCCCACCTTGTCATGCAGAAGTATCGTGCGGACGGAGGCCCGTCTTGAATGCGAATCCTTATGGGATGCACCGGGAGAAAACAAGGGTGAGTAGCAACCGCAATGGAGAGCATGCTGCGGTGCTAGTCTCTAGCCCCGGGGGAGAGCCCGGAGTCGACACGCGATGATTGATCGGGCCCGAGCTTTGAAGGAGCGGCAACACGCCAACACGAACACGAGCGGACCAAACCCCATCGGCGCCGCTCTGTCAGTGAACACGAAGCGATCGTTCACTACTCGAACAGCTCGATCGGGCCCTCGTCGTCTTTGTTCTCGTCGTCTCCCCCGGAGGCACCCGACAAACCGGCGCCCCCACCTCCAGAACTTCCTTCGCTGGTGCTCGATCCGCTCCCCGAATCGTTCGATGCACTCGGCTCGTAATTCGACGGTGGTGTCCAGCCCGTCTCTTCGACCGTCGGATCGTCGAACTTCTGTTCGATGAGATATACTTTCGGATCGAGCCCCAGTTCCAGTTCGAAAATGGGGCGGTGGGGTTTGTAGACGGGCTTGTCGTCTTCATCGCTGCCCTCGTCGTCTTCATCCTCGGAGGCCGAGTCTGGTCCCCGTGGTGTATCGATCGTGATGGTGACCTTCGTCTTGGGCTCCTCTTCGAACGAAAAGTGAGCTCGTCCCATGCGGTCTGTGCGGGCGACCACGTCGCCATCTCGTTTGACCGGAATGCCTCGGCAATCCCCCTCGTCCATCGTGTCCTCGTCGCACTCGGTATGAACCCAGACGAGATAGGGTTGGGTCGTGGCGGAGACTTTGACGGAAAACGGGATGCCGACGGCTTGGCGACCTTGACCAGTCACACTTTTGCGCACTTTGAGCTTCTCTCGTGTTTTGCGCTTGCTGACGAAGTGATATCCCTCCATCTCGGCGATGGCAATCTCGATTTTCTTTCCCGGTCGTTCGGTCAGAGTAGCAACCAGTTCTCCGTTGCGGTCCGTATACCCGATCCGTTTGCCATCGATGAGTACAGGGGCTTCGGGGACGGGATTCTCGTTGTCGTCGGTCACCTCGGCTTCAATTTTGAAATCCTGTTTGGGGGGAGGCCCCTTCTTCTTTTCCCCTCCGCATCCCGCCGAGG
>JAQCND010000207.1 GCA_028274765.1 Bradymonadaceae bacterium | reverse complement strand
GCAATGCCGACGAACTGCTCCAGACGATCGACAATCCCAACGCGGGGCTCAACCGGCAGATCGCCCACTGGATCGACGACCGCGACCTCATCGTGGGCGGGGTCAACGTCACGGAGGCGATGGCCGACTTTACAGGACCGGTCCTCTGCATTCTCGCCAATCGCGACGGCATCGTGCCTCCGGAGTCGGTGCTCTCGATTCGCGATGCCGTCGGCCGTGACACGGTCGATGTCCTGCACGTTGGCAGCGACGAGGAGTGGTTCGCCCACGCCGACCTCTTCATCTCCGAGGGCGCCGAGGCCCAGGTGTTCGACCCGCTGGCTCGATGGCTCGAGCGCCACACCGACGACTCGAGCTGAGGAGTCGGGACGATGGCGTATCTCGATCGACTCCGAACGCGGTGGAACCGCCATCAGTTCGGATTCATCCTCGGGCTCATTCTTCCGGCGGTGCTCGGACTCGCGGTGTTGCGCGGTATGCGTCTGGCGAGTCACGGCGAACTCGGGCCGATCTGGATGGCGCCCGACCTCTTTCGTCCCATGGGACTGTTCTGGGGAGGCATCGCCGCTCTGGGACTCGCGTATCTCGGACTCTCGGATGACGATCGTGCCAATCGACAGCGTCTGTTCTTCCTTCAGATCGTCGCCGTGCCGGTCGTCGTGCTCGAGGTCCTCGGACACGCGCTCTTCATGTCGACCGGGGCCAGCCTCGATGCCAATCTCCTCTCGCGCGGAATTCTCGTGCTCAACAACAAGCCCGAGATCCTCTGGAGCGAGGCTCGCCCACAGTACCTGGTGGCGCTCGGTGGACTCGCGGCGACGGCCGTTCTGCTGCCCTGGGGCGTGGCGGTCTGGTTCCGCAGAGAGGCATCGACCGACCTGGATTCGACATCTCGGGGCTCGAGACGTCTCTTGATCCTTTCGATCGCCGCCATCGGCTCGAGCTTTCTCCCCTCGTTTGCCACCGGTGACACCTGGTTTTCGCGTCCGACGACCGTCAACGTCACCGTCAGTTTCGTCCGCGATCTCCAGGAGACGTGGGTGCCGAGGACGCCCGTCGAGTCATCCGCCCGGAAGCTCGAATTGACGCGTCGGGACGACGGTGAGTCCTCGAGGCCGAGCCACGTCGCCATCATCGTGCTCGAGTCGCTCCGCGCCCGCTCGACGACCGTCCACGAACCGGACCTGAAGACGACCCCGTACCTGGCCGAACTGGCCGAGTCGTCGACGGTGGCCGAGCGGGCCTACACCGTCATGCCCCACACCTCGAAGGCGCTGGTCGGCATGCTCTGCAGGGTTGAACCCTTCCTAGCGACGTATTTGACCGTCACGCCCCATCACCCCTGCACCGTCCCCGACCGTTACGAATTCCAGACCTTCGTCGAGCCCGCCGATAGCCGACTGAATCGCTATCTCAACACGATCTACTACCTCGATCGCTTCGTCGAAAAACTGATCGACCAGTACCGCGAGCTGGGACTTTACGGGGAGACGCTGTTTGTCATCGCCGGCGACCACGGCGAAGCCTTCGGCGAACACGGCCACTACCACCACGATTCGGTGATCTACGAGGAGGGGATGCGGACGCTCCTGATGGTCCACGATCCGACCGAGGTGAACCCGGAGGACATCGAGAACAATGTC
>JAQCND010000219.1 GCA_028274765.1 Bradymonadaceae bacterium | reverse complement strand
CTTTGTTGAGATCCATTTCCTGGCGGTTGACGCCGGGCACGTCGTCGAGGACGTTGCGGGGATTCTCATAGGAGTCGTCCCAGCGCCCGATGTAGCAGGAGTCGTGATAGGTGACGTCCATCGAACCGACGCTGTCGAGTTCGATCCGATCGTCGTCCATGAGCTCGTTGATCATCTCGGTGTGGTGGACGACCTCGTACTCGCCACCCATCTGCGGATACTCCTTGCCGATGGTGTGGAAGCAGTGCGGACACGTCGTCACGATCTTGGTGACGCCGTAGTCGTTGAGCGTCTCGACGTTCTGCTGGGCGAGCATCCAGTAGAGATACTCGTTGCCGATGCGACGGGCCGGGTCGCCGGTGCAGCTCTCCTCGGGTCCGAGGATGGCAAAGGAGACATCGGCTGCCTTGAGAATCTTGGCGAACGACTTAGTAACGCTCTTCTGGCGGTCGTCGAAGCTCCCGGCGCAACCGACCCAGAAGAGATATTCGGGCGGCTCGGAGAGCTCGCTCATCAGCGGGATCTCGAGGTCCTCGGCCCAGTCGGCCCGGTATGACTGCGAAATGCCCCAGGGGTTCATCTTGCGCTGCATGTTGCGGAAGGTGCGTCCGACCTCGTCGGAGAAGTCCGCCTCCATCGTCGCCAGGTAGCGCCGCATGTCGACGATCGAGTCGACGTGCTCAATGAAGACCGGACAGGCTTCGACACAGGCCCCGCAGGTCGTGCAGGCCCACAGTTCTTCCTTGCTGATGACGCCACCCGTGAGGCGATCCATGTCGAGCTCTTCGACGTCTTGGCCCTCGCGGACGACCTTTTCGCCGCGGTCGCGGAGTGTCTCTTTGATCTTGTGGATGATCATGTAGGGGTTGAGGGCCTTCCCGGTGTTGTAGGCCGGACAGTAGTGCTCACATCGCGCGCACTCCGTACAGGCGTAGGAGTCGAGGAGCTGTTTCCACTCGAGATCCTCGACGTTTTCGGCCCCGATCTTTTCGTCCATGTTGTAGTTTTCGAAGTCGACATCGGGGTCTTGGATGGCACCTTTGGGTCGGTGCTTCCGGAAGAAGATGTTGGGCATCGCGCCAATCAGGTGCAGGTGCTTGCCGAAGGGGATGTAGTTGGCGAACCCGACGACGATGCCGATGTGGAGCCAGTAGTTGACGTGGTGCATGGCGAAGATGCCGTCGATCGAGGCGCCGAGCGTCAGATAGCCTCGAGCGAAGAGCGCGGCGATGGGCGTCCACATCGGCGTGTGGCCGATCTGCTCAAAGAGCATCGTCGCCTTTTCGGTGCTCAATGCCGTGCCGTTGGCTGGACTGGTCAACAAGGCCAGCGCCTGTTGGCTCGTCAGATTCCCTTGGCTGATTTCTTGGCCGAGGACGTAAGCGATCTCGCCGCCGTTGGCGAAGAATTTTGTCACCATCAGAGCGGCGATCAGTCCCAAAATGACGGCGCCGTCTGTCGAGACGACGACGTGGTCGGGCTTGACGACAAACCGCCGGATGGCGGCGATCGTGATCGCCACAAAGACCAGCCCCCCGAAGAGGTCTTGGGCGAACAGCAGGAGATCGTAGCCGCCCATTCCCAGAAAGGCGCTGAAGTGGAAGCTGGGCGCCATTCCCCGGACCATGTACTCGATTGTCTCGAGCTGGAGGATCAGAAAACCCCAGAAGATGAGCAGGTGCGTCAACCCCCCCGGTTCGGCGATCACCCGCCGCTGCCCGATGACGTAGACGATGAAGTCTTTAATTCGTCGGGGGATGCGCGAGAGTTCGATCTCGCCTTCCCCCCATCCGACGTATCGGAGCAACCAGTAGACGGTGCGAGCGGCGAGGCCGAAGCCGATGGTGACCAGCGCCGCCATGCTGATCGCGCGAATAATATGATGTGCCTGGCTACCTACGATATGTGCTTCCACGAGTGTTCTCCGGTATCAGTCCAACTCGCGAACGCGTCGAAACGTCCAGAGGCGGCTCGCGGCAATGGTCGTAACATGTCGGTGATCGTGCGCGCGAGACACCCCGACTCCGTTGTCATACCGAACTCCCCACCGCTCGACAACCCTCGAATCGTCGCCCGATCCTCATCGAGAGGCTCGACGGAGAGAAAGCCCGTCATCTGGTCGGACATGGCCGTCGCGCAAAGTCAGGCCGCTCTCCGGTGTTGGTGGCGAGCGCCAGATGTCGATACATCGGCACGACGAGAGCGTGCGGCTTCGAGTTCGGAGGGCTACCTAGATAATCGCTCAAATGCATCCCAGATGTCGGGAGGAGGATGCTGCATAGCCTGATATCGAGATTCGGGGAATGGCGACACCCGATAGATCGGGAGGCTCGGGGCATTGTCAAAAAATACGATGGGATAGGGTTGCCGGCCAAGTAAACCGATTCTTTTCGTTACTCAGGGTGCTCGCATCAGTGTCGGGTTCACGCAGGCGTAAAACCGCTGGGCTCTCACGTCCGAGAGACTCCAGAGGACGACCGTCATTGAGATGTTTCGATCTCTCTGGGAGCGCCAGCGCTCCTGCTGGCATATCGATTCAGCGATTCCTCATGGGGAGGAGTGAGGCGATCTGACGGGGTTCGAACCGCGAATCTGTGGATGACACTTCCCATGTGACCACCCTATCTCGTGATTCAAATCGCCGCAAATCAGTCGTCGTCTGATGCATCGGGCGATCTCGTCAATCTCGAATGCCTCGCCCGACGTAGGTCATCGAATGACCGGTCAGTTCGCCGAGCAACTCGCCGATGTTGTGAACCTCCTCCTTGTACGGCGATCCCTCGATAACCGGAATCAATTTGTCGCGCGGTGTACGTACTAGAAGGGTGAACGCATCGACCCGAACTCTTGCATCCGACGAGGTCACGGGGAGACGGGTCATGCCGAAGACGATCTCGGTGACCTCGTCGAAGCGAAGTTGACGATGTTCGTCTCGGTCGATCGTTCCCTGGGGCCAGACGATGTGTTCCTGAGGGACGTTGATTTCGCAGAGTACTTCCTCGCGGAGGGACGAACGATCGCCAAACTGATAGAGCAGCACGCCGACACTGATCGACGCCATCGCCCAGAAAATGTCCCACATCGAGAGCATCGCGAGTCCGCTGGAGAGGACCAGCAACATCACGGCGACAGCCATCAGAGCTCCCCAGAACCCCCAGGCGATGTGATTGCGATCTTCGCATTTGCCCTCGATGGCGTAATGCTCCAGGCCCACCTGTCGGATGCGGGGCTCGTAGACGATCTGTCCGGGACCCTCCCATTGCAGTTGCGTCCGAGGCGTGGTCTCGCGCTCTGGCATCACCGGCGCGGAGGCCTCGTCATCGTCGTTGCTTTCGGTGGTCACTCGGACCGCATCCATCTCGTCGAGGATTGACGAACCGAGCGCATCCTTTCGATCGGTTGGTGCATCGGCATCGCGCTCGGTGTCTGATGTGTTGGGTCCGTCATCTTGCATGTCATCTCCACAACGTCTCACGTCTCGAATCATTCCAGACGACCGGATGGTAAGGACGAGTGCCCTCAGGTCCAATGCGCTTCTTCCGTTCCAGACACGAGACGCCTCTCGATCCTCCGAGGCGAGCGCGAGATACACGTTTCCATGTGGGGCCCCCCGGCGCACCCGCGTGTGCGCCACCCGCCGAAGACCAGCCATGCGAACGAGAGGGCCCTGCCCCGCGTGAAAGTGGCGGTGCAGGCGGGCGGCTCGCTTCTTCCATACACCTGACAGCTCGCCGCTCGACCCCTCATGTATAATCTTCGACGCATGACGCCGATTTGTTGCGTCGACAGGGGACGAGCCGCGACATTCCCCTCCTCTCATCCACCCGAGTATCTCCGACGCTGTGATGCCAGTGAACAGTCTCTTGTGCTCACTCGTTCCGTGACTTGCCAAACGATAGTGCCCCATTATGGTCTGCGGGCGCATGCGCCGCGCATGTCGGAATCGACGTACTGCATCTCCCCGCCTCTCGATACGGATAGTGACTCATGGACGTCTGGATGGCCGCCTACGCTCAGGGCAATCCCTACATGGATCTGCTGACCGACCACGTGCGTCGACAGGGTGCACGCGTCGACGAGGGCATCGAACCCCAGGGGACGATTGCCCTGCGGTCGTTGTTTAAAGGTCCGCCGGACGTGCTCCATCTTCACTGGCTCAACGTCTTCTTTTTGCATGGCCACTGGATCGCCGAATCGCTTCAGGTAGCGGGTCGAACACTCGGGTTTATCGGCACCCTCCGTCTGTTGCAGATGGCGGGGACGCGGCTGGTCTGGACCGCCCACAATCTCCACAACCACGAGGGACGCATGCCGTGGGCCGACAGGGCTTGCCATCGGGGGGTTGCCCGGCTCGCCGACGCTGTCATCGCCCATTCGCCGCAGGCCAAACGGCGCGTGATCGAGGCCTTTGACCTCGAGCGGCCCGACAAGGTCCACGCCGTCCCTCACGGCCACTATCTCGAGGCCTATCCCCGGAACGTCTCGCGAGACGAAGCACGCGATAGCCTCGATATCGATGCAGACGAACGTGTCTTGCTCTTTTTGGGGCGCATTCGACCCTACAAAAACATTCCGACTCTCGTGCAAGCCTACCGACGAGCCTCGACGGGTGAATCGAGTCGGCTGGTCGTGGCCGGCAATCCCAGCGGCGACGAGGTGGAGCACGGTATTCGCGAGGCAGTCGGCAATCGAGAGGACATCGACCTCCACCTCCGATTTATCGAGGACGATCGGCTCCAGTACTTTTTCAAAGCCGCCGACGCCGTCGTCCTGCCCTACCGCGACATCCTCACCTCGGGGAGTGCCGTGCTGGCGATGTCGTTCGGACGTGCCGTCGTCGCCCCTCACCTCGGGACGCTTCGGGACGTCCTCGACGAAAAGGGGGGCTTCCCGTACGACCCGAATCGATCGGAGGGGCTCGAGGAGGCGATCGCTGACGTGCTCGAGGCCGATGCCAACGAACTCGAAGACATGGGCGAGCACAACCTCGAGCGCGCTCGCCAGTGGGACTGGACGTCGGTGGCCGAACGGACGATGGCGGCGTATCGAGGCTGAAAGCGATCAATCGTATCCGAGTTCGTCCAGCAATGCGCCCGCTTCCTCTCGGATCGTCTCGAGGTCGTCGGCGTCGAAGTCCTCCTCCCATCGGCCGATCGATGCCGGGCTCGCCTCTCGCGAGGCCTCTTGCAGGTGCTTGGTTCCGTCTGACGACAGCGACAGCGCATCGGCGATCTGGTCCGAGACGACTTCGGGGTCGCGGGCCAGTTGCTCATAGCGAAGCTCGATGTAGTCGTCGCCGTCTCGCCGCTCTCCCACCTGCCGAGCCGACTCGACGTGGCGTCGCCAGCTCCAGATATAGCGGTGCAGATCGGAGGTGGAGACAAACTCGGCCCGCCGATCCGATTCGACCCAGAATCTCGGGAAGGGGCCATATCGATAGCCGCCGGGTTCCCAGTGGGTCCCCAAAAGGCTATCGGCACTCAGCCATGGCTCGTCGACGTAGGAGGCGGCGACGTCTCGGCCATCGCGGACGAGGTGGAGAACGGTCGCATCCGGAAAGGTCTCGTAGAGCGTCTCGAGGATGAAGGCGTGTCGGGGCATTTTCTGGGCGAAGCGCCGATCGGCGGCGAGGTTGAATCGCTTCAGCCACCCGAAGAGCCGGCGCAGCCAGCGTCGAGACGCCGCTGGCGACCACCGTCGTTCGGCGATGTACCGCGTGGCGACTTTCGCGGCGACAGGCTCGTAGTGGTAGGAGATCTCAGGAATGGCCTCGAGACACGAGCCGAGAAACGTCGTGCCCGAGCGCGGACTCCCAACGACGAAGACGGGCTCGCGCAGCGAGGGCGTCACCGATCGCTCGATCTGCTCGACGCTCTCGGGCCAGGGGGGACGGCCATGACGCCACCGTTCGACGCGAAACGTCTCGTACCACCAGTAGGCGCGCTCGGCGGGTGTAGCCGGATCGGAGTAGCGAAAGAACGATTCCATCTCGAGAGTCGAAGCATGGAGGGGAGCTAAGGAGCTGTCGCGATCTCGTCCCCGGAGATCGGCCAGTCGTCGACAGCTGCGTCGAGGCGATCGAGGATGTAGCGTCGCTCGTGGGGGCGAAACCGACTCTGGAAGCGCTGGCCCGTGCGGTCCTCGAGCTCCGAGGTGGCCGGCGCCTTCCAGTCTTCGCCCTCCTTGATGAACGAGGGAGCCGTCTCGGTGTATCGATCGAGGACCGAGACGTCGGGGTCGAGGCCGATGTGTGTGAAGAGGCGCCGAAATCGAGGTTCGGGATCGGCCACGAGACGCTCGTACGAGACGATCGCGTGATTGGGCGAGCCGCGATACCGCTCGGTGAGTCGCACCGAACGAATCCAGCGCTCGATACACTGATCGAGCGAGATCATGCCGCCCCAGCGTTCGGGATGGCCGTGTGTGACGGCATGGAGGCTGGCGACGACGTCGGCGCCGTTGCGCACGATGTGGACGAATTTGGGGGTCGACAGGTGCTGTTCGATGACCTCGATGCGCTCCAGATGCGAGGGGGTCTTTTCGAGCCAGGCATCGACACCGCGCTGAACCGCCAGATGATCGAGGGCCTGGACGAAGAGACGAGCATACGTCCGACGCAGTGGATGCCAGCGGGCGAAGGCGCGCTGCCAGCCGGGACGATCGAGTCGGTCGAAGTAGGTCGACATCCAGTCCCGCAGCTCGCGGTGAAAGGGGGCGGTCAGCCGTTCCCACCGGCTGTCGGTGGTGTAATAGTTGAAGAAATGCGTCTCGGGGTACGACGTCAGCGACGGGTGAGCGGCCAGCATGCTCTGCAGCAGCGTCGTTCCCGAGCGCGGTGCTCCGACCAAAAAGGCACGTATCGGTATCGAAGTCATGAGTCGAACGTGTAGCCGCTCAGAAAGTCGTGGCGTGCGAGACGCGTCTCGATCTCGTCGACGAGTCCCTCGGGCCAGGTGATCTCGTGGCGACTCAGACTCGGCGAATCGAAGATGAAGTCGTCGCAGCGCTCCAGGTAGTAGTCGAAGGGCTCGAGTCCGAGAAATCGGCAGAGATCGCCGAGCACCTCGGGGGGATCGTCGATGAGTGCTTCATGGCTGGTCTCGAACCACACGTCGTCGTCGATCTCCTCGCGGGCTCGGGCGTTGATGCCGGCGCGCTTGAAGTACGCCTCGACGGCCTCGCGGAGCGTCCGCTCCGATTTGCGGTGACTGGTGCTGATGTTGTCGAAGGGGTTGCGCACCACGTGGATGATGCGGAGCGGGAGATCGACGGTGTCGCGGAGGCGTTCCAGGATGTCCGGTCTGCGGCCGAGCCACGTCGTCGACTGACCGCCTTTCTTGTCGCCGATGACGTTCAACTGCTCGTAGCACCCCTGCCAGAGGCGTTCGATTCCATAGTTGTAGCCGGTCCACTCGCGGTTGTTGCGGGTAAATTCCCGATCGCGATCGAGGATCATCGAAAAGAGCGACTCGCGGTCGAATCCCACCTCGAGGTATTTGAGCGCGTCGAGTTCGTGGGAGATGACCGCGCGGGGATGGGCCGACAGAAGCGAGCCGACGAGGCTGTGGCCGCTCCGGGGATACCCGAGAAACATGCAGTACGCCTCGAGATCCTCGAAATCGGGCCGGTACAGAGGTGTCAAATACCGCGCTCTCAGCCGATCGCCGGGGCGGCCGGCGGCGTTTCGCAGGCGGTCGAAGTCGAGAGGCATGACGGGTCGGGTGATGCGAGTCGAGGTCGCCCGTCGAGGGCGATCTAAAGAAGAGAGCGAATCGTCAAGCGTTCTCTTGTTGCTCTGCGGGATCCTCCGAATCGTCGTCGAGTCCGAGTTCCGCTTTGAGTTCGTCGATAATGCGATCGATGATGTCCCAGTCCTCCTCGGGGAGCATCAGATAGATGTAGATGCTGTAGATGCTGAACCCGATGCCCATCAAGATGCCGAATCGGACGGGGTTCGGGATCGAGAGCGGCAGCAGCGCCTTGTGTGCGAAGACGCCGCCAAGCATGAGCGTA
>JAQCND010000165.1 GCA_028274765.1 Bradymonadaceae bacterium | reverse complement strand
GGGTCTATCAAACCGCTCGATGGGCTCTCAAAGCATCGAGAAGTCCGACGACACGCCGTACCTCCAGACCTATCACAAAAGCTCGGGGTCGAGACCGGTCATCGACTGGAGTCGATCGTCGACGTACGTCCAGAAAGGTTCTCGCGAGTCGACTCGCCGCGATTCGTGGTCCCAGAACGCCACGAGCGGATCGTCGCGCGAGTCGAGCCGATCGAGATCGAAGACGTGGCAATTGCCGGTCATGTCCGTCCCGAAGACGACAAACCGCTTCGGATGGGCGCCATCGTTTCTCGCCTGGAGCTCTCGGATGAACCCCGAGTCTTCTTCGAACCACTTGGCCAGCGTGTGGAGATCACGTCCGATTCCCGAGCGCAGTCCGAACCAGGCGTGACGACTGCGGAATTCGCGGAACGCCCGGGGGAGAGCCATCGTCGTACCCTCCTCGAGCTCGCCTTCGACCTCGTCGCTCGGCATGCCGGCTAGCTTGACCGAGACGTCGGCCACTCCCACCCAGCGATGGAGGTCATCGGGCTCGGCCGCCGTCGGAACGGGGACGTCGACCTCAGGCGAGCGGCTCCCCGGAAAGGATCTCGGTCGCATGTAGAGATAGCCCCAGACGACGTCGCCATCCGTGCCCTCCAGCTTGGCGATGGCCAGCGTCTTCGGGCAGAATCGTGGGACGAATTGCCCCAGTCGCCGGCGCACGGGCTGCCAGATGGTCTGGAGTATCTCGTCGAGCTCCGCCGACGAGCCGACCTCCCAGGGCAGTTCATCCATCGGCATCTCGGGACCTTTCAGGGTGGTCACGCCCTTGAACTCGTAGTCTTCGTAGGAGGGAAGCTTGTCGCGAAACCGCTCGCTCCAGTCCTCCGCCGTGTCGGCAAACGCCACGATCGCGCACTTCAGATCGGACCGGAAGTCGCGGCGATCGCGCACGCCCTCGGCTGCCTTTTCGAGTGCGCCCAGCCGCTTCCGCAACCTCTGTTCCGTGGACTCGTCGGGGTCGCGGACGAGCGTCCGGAGCGCCCGAACCGGCGACGTCTCGGTGGCCGACTCCAGTCTCGCGTAGGCCTCGTCTCGGGAGAGGACCACCTCCGGTCTCGTCGGTTCCGCGTCGGTCTCGACGCCGACGGGAGCGGGGAGTTGGGACGAAGGGGGACGTGCGTCCAGTTCGATCGAGGGAGCCCGAGCGAGGTCGTATGCGTAATTCTCCAACGACCCGTCGTCCTCGTACGCTTGTGCCTCGCCGGGGAGCGCGATGAGGTCTCGTGGATGCACGTCGAGGAGCGTTCGCTCGGGATGTTGTTCGACCTCCTCGAGCGTCGCCTGGAGCTGTTCGACGACCGCCCGAGCCGACGAGACGTCGAGGTCGCCGAGGTCGACGGCCGGTTGTTTCAAAAACCGGGGCTCGTCGTCTCGTACCACCTGCCAGAGCGTCTCGATCTCGAGGCCATCCTGACTCTCTCGAATCGCCTCGAGTTCAATCGACACGTTTCCCACGCGAGCCGGAAAGGGCTGACGGAGGATCATCGTCACATCGATCGAGCTCATCGTCTGTACTCCCAGTTGCAGTCATCCATCGAATTGGGGTGGAGGTTCGAGTGCCATACGCCGTCGGCCCCCAGAGCGCTCAATCGGCATCCTCGGTAGCCGCCGCGGCCGCCTCGAGTACCTTGTCGACGAGAATCACGGTCTTGAAAAAGAAGACCTCGGCCGGCGACTCCTCGAGCTCCTTCTGGCCGGCGCTGAGCCGGTCGCTGACCGCCAGAATCAGCGGCATGTCCTCGCGTTCGACCAGCAAATCGATCCGGCGTTTTAGATACGAGAGCCGCCAGAATCCCACGATCTCCAGATAGACCTCCCGACCGTCGGGGTGTTCGAGGATGTAATCGGGGATGATGACGTTGTTGTCGTCGAGCTCGAGGATGGTCCCGCGCCGCTCGAGCGTCCAGTCGGTCTCGGTCGAGGCAAACTTCTCCTCGAAGCGCTCTTCCTCGTCGGCTTTCCACTGGCCCTGGGCCTCGTAGTGGGAGACGAGCCCCTCGTCGTCGGAGAGGTGGAACTCGCGTGCCTCGTCCTCCCAGTCGAGTTCGGCTCGCAGGTGCCAGTCATCGGCGAGGACGAGCGCCGGGAGAAAGGTCGCCATGTGAGTGCCGTACTTGCGGTTGCGCTCGAAGAGACTGGCCGGACCGTCGACGATCAGGCGATATCCGTCGTCGATGCGCTGCACGCGATGCATCAGGCGATTGAACTTGAGCGCCTGAAACAGATACCTCAGCATGTTTGGGTCGGTCTCGCCGAGCTCGATCTCCAGATGGGTGGCATCGTAGAGAACGGCCTGGGCCAGCGCCAGATTGTAGCGATGGAGAAGAGCCTGCGGTTCGATGGGCTCGTATTCGACGAGGCGCTGGCGCGCGTCGAGGTCGGCGTACAGTCCAGCCTCGACCGCCTCGGTATCGATCTCGAGCGCCCCTGCGACCTCCTCGACGACCTCGTCTCGCCAGCCCTCGACAGCCATGTCGCGCTCGGCGGCGCGCTCGAAGGCCTCGCGTCGAATCCGCTGGGGTTCGACCTCGGCGACCGTCTCGAATTCGCTCCGGTCGTCGAGGAGCTTCGCCAGCCCGCGCCAGATCTTGTAGTCGGTCCCGTGGCCGACGACCGCCTGGACCTGTTCCTCGATGTCGCCTCGGGGCTCGTCTCGGTACGACTCGAAGATGGTAGTCAGCAACTCGGCCTTCTCGCGGGCCTTGAAGGCGTCGGTATCCAGATAGAGCGGCTCGACGTGCTCCCCCCGGATCGTCGTACGCACCAGATCGCTGGTCAGCATCGCTCAGTCTCCTTCGTACGCATCATGCTGGCGACGGCGTCGACTGACGTGTTGTTCGACCGTATCCGCCGTGATGAGCTCATAGAGCGTCGCCCGCTGGCCGTCGTGGCGGCGCAGGATGCGGCCCAGCCGCTGGACGTGTTCGCGCACCGAGCCCGATCCCGACAGCACAATGCCGATACTGGCCTTGGGGACGTCGACGCCCTCATTGAGCACCTTGCTGGTGACGATGGCCCGGTACGTGCCGTCGTTGAAGCGCTCCAAGATCTCCTTGCGCTCCTTGGCTTTGGTCTGGTGGGTGATGGCCGGGATCAGAGCCTGTTCGCTGATCGTATAGACGCTGTCGTTGTCGTTGGTAAAGATCAGGATGCGCTCCTCGCGGTGCTCGACCAGCAGATCGAAGAGAGCCTCGAGTTTGGCCTCGTGGACCAGGGCGAGCCGTTTCTGCGTCCGGTAGGCGCGAAGTGCCTTGCGACCGCGCTCCGAGCGATTGGTGGCCGCCAGGAATCGCGTCCATCCCTGGTTGGAGGACATGCGAATACCTTGGTCGCTTACAAAATCCCGGTAGAATTGACGACTCGTCCGATAGGTTTCGTAGTCGTCGGGATACATGCCGATCTCGAGCCGTTCGACCTCGTAGTCGGCCAGCACATCGCCCGAGAGGTCGCGAATCGACTGCCGGTAGGCGATGGGGCCGACCAGTTCGGGTAGATCCGACTCGCGGCCGTCCGAGCGATCGGGCGTCGCCGTCAGGCCCAGTCGATAGGGGGCGATGGCGAATTCGGCTGCCTGCCGATAGAAGTCACTCGGGAGATGGTGCACCTCGTCGAAGACGAGCATGCCGAATCGATCTCCCATGTGCTCCATGTTCATCGCCGCCGAGTCATACGTGCAGACCGTCATGTCCTCGATCTCGTGCGAGCCCCCGCCGATCATGCCAATCGTCTCCTGAAACGACTCCTCGAGCACCCCCGCCCACTGATTCATCAAATCGATCGTCGGTACGACGATCAGAGTCGAGCGTTCGACGCGCTCGAGTG
The DNA here is from genome assembly GCA_028274765.1 of Bradymonadaceae bacterium. Lineage (GTDB taxonomy): Bacteria > Myxococcota_A > Bradymonadia > Bradymonadales > Bradymonadaceae > CAJXPB01. The sequence continues at coordinate 3,859 of JAQCND010000165.1, read as the reverse complement.
CCAGTTGCGCGACATACGTCTTCCCCGATCCGGTCGGGAGCACGATGGTGGCTCGCCGTTCGTGCTCCTCCCAGGCCTCGAGTGCCTCCGTCTGGTGGTCGTAGGGGTCGAATCGCTCGTAGAGCGTCCAGTCGAGCGTCTCGTAGTTCCGCGCCTCGTCGACGACGGTCCAGCCTTTCCGAAGCAGTTCGCCCAGTACGCGTCGATAAGCCACCGCCCGCGTTCGACACTGTTCGATGCGGTCGTCGTAGGTGAGGCGGGAGAGATGCGTCTCGCCCTCGCGCCTGAGTCCCTCGACGATCAGCGTCCCTTCGTCGAAGCGAAGCGTCAGGGTCGCCGACGTCGGAGGTTCGGAAGTTCCATCGAGTGTGAGAATTGGAGCGTCGGCCATTGTCGGGGGTTTGAACAAGAGGCACGAGCAAACCTCTGACGGGTCTGCGTGCGAACATCTACCCCATATCGCAGATCGAAGGGATTTGTCATGTTTCCAGGGACCACAGACAGGGCGATCGCATTAGAGGTATAAGCCACACATTCACGGTTCGGTCCTTGTTATGCCACCTCCATCCTCCCGCCAGGGCGTCGCTGAAGTCACGTGCCAGCAGGGATGCTGGCGCTCCGAACCGATATCGAGTCAATCCGGAAGGCCAGGCCTTCGGAGCGCCCCTGTACTTCCTCCGGAAGTGGGCCTCCAGCTGGCTCACGCAGGGATGCTAGCGCTCCGGACCGATATCGAGTCGATCGGCCCGGCTTCGGAGCGCCCCTGTACTTCCTCCGGAAGTGGGCTTCTAGCCGGCTCACGCAGGGGGGCTGGCGCTCCGGACCGATATCGAGTCGATCCTGGAAGGCCCGGCTTCGGAGCGCCCCTGTACTTCCTCCGGAAGTGGGCCTCCAGCCGGCTCACGCAGGGATGCTGGCGCTCCGGACCGATATCGAGTCGATCCGGAAGGCCCGGCTTCGGAGCGCCGGCTTCCAGCCGGCTCACGCTCAGCAAGGGGGCTCACGTTACAGACGCACAGGTATGTCATGGACATATCAAGGCGCTCCCAAGGAGTGTCATGGGGGGATGAAGCTCGGCCGCCTTCGGGAGCACCCTTGTACTTCCTCCGGAATTGGGCTCCCAACCGGCTTACATCTGGGGAGACGTGGCTCGCATGCGATTGCCCTCGACCGCAGAGCAGGACGATGGCATGGAACGCCCTTTCATCCGATGGATCAAAATATATGTATCACATTCCTCTTGCGCTCGCCTTGATATGGGCTTGCCCATGCCGTTCGGGTCTCGGATGGAGGGCCATCCCTTCGATCTCCGGGCTCGCCCCCGGACGGAGCTTTGTGCTGTCACCGCCTTCGGCGGCCCTCCAGACGCCCATCGATGCGGATCGATGCGACGACGTTGAAGCTAGGGTGTTGCCACTTTGAACGGGTCACTCCAAAAGGGATTAAGGAGAGGGGGATGTGTCGGAGGTCGACTCCTGTTTCGGAGGGTTTGCCGAAAAGAATCGAATGTATCCCTCCTCCTTCCCGTCGGAGCATGGCGAAAGTCCAGTTTGAGAGTCCATATCAACACGTCGATATGGGACATGGAGCGCCAGCGGCTCGCCGGCTCGAGTCGGAGATCAGCAACCAGCTTCGAAACCCACTCCAGCAGCTGTTTTCAGAACCTCGGCGAGGAGCGAGAGCGTGGCCGGGCACGCGAGGATGGGGAGCCGAACCGACTTCGATATTGGAAGGTTATGTAGAGAGTCGGAGACGCCGTGATCGCCGCACCAGCCGTGGACGCCGCCCCGTTCGAGGGTGTTGAAACGATCTCTAAAACGCCCGATGATACAATGGCGATGGCTTCTCGAGACCGTCGTCGAGCTATCGCCTCGTTACTCAAAGAGAGTCGCTCGGCGATGGGGCGGAGGATTCGTGTCACAAATACAAAGGCGCTCCCGATCGCCATCGAGTCTCTACAAGGGGCGACGTCTCCCGGAGCGCCGGCGTTCTCGTCGGCTCATGTCTGCGATCGTTCCCCCTCGTGCGACGGTTCTTCGCGCCAGACGTACGTTGATTTCCCCGACCCCGATTGATAGTTTACAAGCCCGCGTATGACTGATGACTGTCATTCGTGGTGTCACCTCGACTCCTCGCCCCCGATCATTTCTGGCGTGCCCGCTTCCGACTCGTACTACTCTCGCTCCTTGACCATCGGAGACGTCTTTGCGGACGACTTTGAGATCCTCGACGAGATCGGGCAGAGCCGACTCGGCACGCGATATCTCGCCCATTCGACTCAGTGGGATCGCCGCGTTGTGCTCCAGCCCTTCGAACAAGGGCTCGACTCCGGCGGTGAGGCGCGACACATACTCGCCGACGAGTGGGAGACGCTCGGTCGGCTTCGCGAACCCTCGATCACGGGGATCGTCGAGTTGGGAGAGACTGCGGATGGAACGATGTATGCGGCGACCGAACATCTCGACGGCGAGTCTCTGGAGGCCCGCCTCGCCAAATACGGAGCGCATGCCCCGAAACATGCGCTCGCCTTCGGCAATCAAATTGCTCGCGGCATTGCCGCGGCACACAATCAGGGAATCCTCCATCGTAATCTCCAGCCCGATGACATTACACTCGCGTCGGTTCATACCGATCGAGAGACGGCCCACGTCGCTGGATTCGGCACGGTGCGCCTGTTGGGGAGTTACGGTTCGGATCTGACTCGAGGCGTCGGGCACGCCGATCTGGAGTTGTATGGGTCGCTCCGGTTTCTGAGTCCGGAGCTCGTACGGGGCCGGGGCATAGACGAGCGTTCGGATATCTATGCCTTCGGACTCATCCGGTACGAGATGCTCGTCGGGACACCGGCGATTAAAGGACAATCGCCCCGCGAGATCCTCGGGACGCACGCTGCTCCCCAACCGCTGGAGTTCGGGAATTTGACGGCCCTCGAGCCTGAGCTTCGCTCGATCATCCGCCGTTGTACGAAGAAATCACCCGGCGATCGCTTCCAGTCGTTCGACATCCTACTGAGAGAAATCGAGGAGGCTCAAGACATCATCGGCCGTCCCTCCGAGTCTGCCCCGACGCCGGGTCGAGAGGGCCCTCCTCAAAAGGAGGTGGTGCGCAATTACGAGAGCCAGCTCGATGAAATCGAGGACTCGGCGCGCCCGAATGCCTCCTCTTCAAATGCGAGATCACGCCAAGACTCGGTCACGAGAGGCGCCCCTGCTGTACCGGACCGCTCCGATTCGCCCGCGGCAGGCGCAGAGGCCGCTACAGCGTCGGAGTCTCCGCGCCGTCGGACCGAAAGCTCCGAGGCTCAGAAGGCGATCGGTCGTGACGACACATCGTCAGCCTCCTCCGAATCCGGAGTACTCGCGAGCGTGTGGGGGGGCATCCGACTTCTTCTATGCGCTGCCTTCATGGGGGGCGGGTACTATGCTGCATTCATGGTGCTCGGGGCGCTTCTCGGTCCTCTCTTCGACGACCCCACTTCTCGGCTGTCCATCGCACTCTTCATGACGTCGATCTTGCCGCTGGTCGGAATCGTCCGAGAAATGACGACGCGAGAGCGTTTCCGAGAGGCCTTCGGGCTACACCGGCGAATCGAACGAGCCATGCTCGTGGTCGGACTATTAACTACGGGAACAGCTTTGTTTGCGTGCCTGGCCCTTCCCGGGTTGATTATCGACGAGATTCGCTCGAACCCGAATTGGTTCGTCGATACCGAGCCCATGGTCCGATGGAATCGCACGGCTTCGGGCCTCCTGGCCCGATCGATTGAGTCGGGGACGCAGACCATTGGCATCTATCAGCCGCCCGAACCGAGCGCCCCTCCGCCGACGAGCCGCGAGCGGGCCGAAGTGCCCACGTACTC
>JAQCND010000164.1 GCA_028274765.1 Bradymonadaceae bacterium | reverse complement strand
TCAATTTATAAGGTCATGCGAGAGGCGGTATCCGACTGCCTCGATGGTTATCGACAAGGGCGTGGGCACAGGACTCATAAGTCTCGCCAAAAACTTTGCAAGAAAAATAGAGAGATCGGCGGAGACTTTATTGCATTTGGAGGAGGGGTAGCAGGTGGGCTCTACGCAGCAATGTTTTTGGCAGCAGGAGGTGTGGTAGCAAGCGGTGCTGGATGGCTCTACACCGAATCAGTGATAGCTCTCGCAAACGTGACAGTTCCGAACTACATCGGCAAGCCAGATTTGGGACCACTCATTACTGGGATAGTTGTGGGGGTGGGACTTATTGGCTGCATAGCTACTACAGTATGTTCTGGATTTGCATTTTTATTCGGATACACATTAGCAATAGGAAGTGTTGCAGTTGGTGCTGCACTAATCGCAGAAAATCGAAGCTGTGGAAATCCCGCCCTCTTTTCCTCCGACGGACTCGCCTACTCCTTCCACGGTATCGGGGAGTTTACGTGGGTTCGGAGGCGCGGTCGTCCCTTCGAGGTGCAGATTCGTCAGGTGCGCAACCGGGGAGCGTCCTGTCCTGGGGCGGCCACCATCGGGGCGGCGGCCGTGCGGGCCGGCTCGCATCGCATCGGATTCTACCCGGAGCGCGACGAGGGGCTCTGGATCGACGGCGAGCCGATGGATGGCTCCGAGTACTTCTGGAAGCTCGGCGACATCGCCCATGTCGAGCGCGTCCACCGGAGTCGCGTGGCCGAGGCGACCTACATCGTCGAGTGGCAGACGGGCGAGCGACTGCGCGTCGACGTCTTCGAGGAGCGGCTCGACCTGGAGCTCGACGTCCCCGACGACCGCAAGGAGGGGCTCGAGGGGCTGCTCGGCAACTTCAACGGACGCGCCGGCGACGATCTCCAGCTTCGAGACGGCACGGTGCTCGAGGAGCCCGTGGCGTGGGGCGACATCTACGACCGCTTCGGCGAAAGCTGGCGCATCGAGGCCGATCAGTCCCTGTTCGACTACCGAGAGGGAATGGCGACGGAGGATTATCAGAACCGGGCCTTCCCGACGGAGCCGCGCACGCTCGAGGACCTCAGCGAGGAGCAACTCGAATACGGGCGCGAGATCTGTCGAGACAACGGCGGGATCACGAACCCGACGCTGTTGAAACACTGTGTCATGGACGTCGGATGTACTCGGGACCCGGCGTACATGCGGACGTTTGCTCGTCTCGATGCCCCGAAGCGCGAGCTCGAAATCGAGTACCCGGACGGGACGCTCTCGAGCAAGACGTCCTCGCCGTCGCGGCGCAACCTGCTCGACGGACCGGCCTCGACGCCGACCCCCGAGCCGGAGAGCCACTCGACCGGAGGCGACCCGGGGACGAACGGCTCGGTCCAGCAGCGCGCCTGCAACAGCGGTTCTCACGAGGGAGGCGCGACGAGCGCGGGCGATCCGCACTTCAAGACCATCGACGGCCTCGCCTACGACTTCCAGAGTGTCGGCGAGTTCGTGCTGATGGAGTCGCGAGCCGGGGACGACTTCGAGATTCAGGTTCGACAGAAGCCGATTCCGGGCGATAGGTGTCCGAACGTTTCGCTCACCGCGGCGACGGCGATTCAGATCGGCGAGCATCGGGTGGGATTTTACCCGAGGCGGGACGAGGTGCTCTGGATCGACGGTCAGAGTGCTGAGCTTCTGGGGGGATTCCGTTCGCTCGGCAACGGCTACAGCATCGTGAAGCTCGACTCGAGCACCTACGCGCTGAGCTGGCCGGAGGGCGAATACCTCGAGGTGGAGCTGTCGGACAACCGACTCGATCTCCGGCTCGACCTTCCGAACTCGCGTCGCGGCCAGATGAAGGGATTGTTCGGCAAGTTCAACGGCGATCCGAGCGACGATCTCCTGTTGAGAAACGGAACGGTGCTCGAGGATCCGGTCGACTGGGAAATGCTCCACGGCCGGTTCGCCGAGAGCTGGCGCATCGACCCGGAGGAGTCGCTATTCGACTACAAGCAGGGCGAGTCGACGGAGTCACACACCGACAAAGACGTCCCCGAGCGGCCGACGACGCTCGAGGACGTGCCGGAGTCAGAGCGGCAGTCGGCGCGCCAGACCTGCCAGCAGGCGGGCGTCGATCCCAACAACCAGACGGTCATGGCCGACTGTATCGTCGACGTCTACTGCACGGGCGACTCGGGATACGCCGACAGCCACGCCGATCGCGCCGAACCGGCCGACGATCTGGAGGTCAATCGCCCGATCTTCATGGATGGCTGGACGCAGGAAGGACCGGACGCAAACGGCAACTGGAAGGTGAGTTCCGACGGACAGTCCGTGACCCAGACCCTCAACGAGGGCGTGACCTTCTTTGTAACGCCCCGCTCGTATCGCGGCACCACCATCCGAGGGACGCTCGAGGTCAACGACTTCGACAACGATTATATCGGCTTCGTCTTCGGCTATCGCGCTCCGCTCCAATCGGAGGGTGACAAGCCCGAGGATGTCAATACGCTCATCCTGACCTGGAAGGGCGGCACGCAGGGCGGTGCACAGGCCGGGCTGACGCTCGCCCACGTTCGGAAGTGGTACGACAACGGGGCGTTTTGGTGGCGACAAAACGACATCCAGGACGTCGACATTCTGGGGCGCGCCTACGGGAGCGAGCGCGGTTGGAACCGAGGCCAGATGTATCAGTTCGAGCTCCTGTATACAAAGTCGAAACTCGAGATCGCCATCGATGGCGAGCGCATCTTTTCGGTGGATCGTCAAGAGTTCGGGGGGGATTTCCCCGAGGGTCGATTCGGCTTCTTCAACTCCTCTCAGTCTGGTGCAACTTATGGGGACTTCAGTGCCTCGCCCTCGACGGAGTCGCTCGTCACCGACACGTTCCAGCGCGACCGATTTCAGGATGCCGACTCGCTGAGTACGGAGGGCGACGCCGAGCGCGTGGCTCGCTCCATGCGACTCGTCTCCTCCGAGGGCGACGATGCCCGGGCCGGCGCCGTCTGGCATCGCGGCAAACCGACCGTTGCCGACGGATTTTCGACCGCATTCGACTTTCGCATCACCGATCGGCAGACGTGTGAGGCCCAGGGAGCAGACGGCGGAGACGGGCTGGCACTCGTGCTCCACGATGCTCCGTCGACGTGGAACGCACTGGGCGAGGGCGGTGACGGCCTTGGATATCGCACGATTCCCAACAGCCTTGCCATCGAGTTCGACATGGCGAAGGGGACGGACGAGCCCAATGACAATCACGTGAGTATCCAGACCCGAGGCTCCGACCCGAACGACTCGGCTCACAATCGCTCGATTGCCTCTGCGACCTCCAATCTGCCGGACCTCGACAATGGACTGCGCCACACGGCCCGTGTCGAGTACGTACCGGACGAGCAGAATCCGAAACAGAGCGAGCTACGGGTGTTTGTCGATGGCTCCTCGACCCCGGTGCTGACCACCAGCATCGACCTCGCCTCGCGGCTCGGACTCGACGGCAATCAAGCCTTCATCGGATTGACGGCGGGCGCAGCCTGTGGTGGCCAGCACCACGATCTCCTCCGATGGCACTACGAGAGTGGCTCGCCGTGACGTCGAATCACCCGGCATCCGGACACTCGACACAAGGTGACATGACTTCCGACGCGAACATCCCGTTCACCGTCCCCAAACAGGGTGTCGAGTGGAGTCGAGAGGGCGATACCCTCCGCATTCGGTTCGAGGACAATATCCTGGTGAGGTGGTCGGTGCGTCGACTCGGCATCGATCCTTCGGCGACGGCGTGGGGGTATGTCTTCGCCTCGCTCTTCCTGCATCTCCTAGCAGCCGCACTCGATGCTCCGGTATGGGCCTTCGTACTCGTGGGATTGCTCCCCATCAATCTCATGACCGCGACCCGTTCGGAGCTCGTCGAGCTCGAGCTCACGCCCGAGCGTGTCGATCGTCGAACACACGATGGCTGGAACACGACCTCCGAGGAGCGTATCGCTCACGACGGATCTTGTGATGTGAACATTAAATCGGGCATGTTCGTCGAGACGGTGACACTCCAGATAAGCGGCGGCGAGGTTATCTTCGAGGTCGACGATTCAAATGAGGCACGAGAGCTGAGGCGAGCGGTCGAGAGCTACTTCGCCGATCTCGAGCGCATGAACGAGGCGTCGTGAACGCCGCGGCGAAGAGGCTGAAGTTTGCAAAGACTCGGTCGTGATGTGACGTTCGCTAATGGGTGCGGCTCAGGTCCGTGGGATCGCACGTTCCACACTCTCGGCGCGCCCTTATACTACGAAATGGGCTGCCAGCCGGCTTGCCTCGACGGGCGCCCCGGTTGGCGGACACGTGCCATCCCTCGGCACATGCAAGACGCCTCCCGGAGCGCCAGTGTCCAGGCCCCTGCCCGGCTCGGGCCGTGCCCCGGTCGCCCGCTCCGGCGTCGAGCCGTCGACGCTCCCTCGCCTCATATGGGGAGGATGGAGGGCTTCCGCCTCGAACGATGGCCCGGTTGGCGGACGTGTTCGCGTCTTCGAAATGGTCATTAAAATATAAGTCGAGCCATCCCTTGAAGGACGAAATCTTCGCGTCCAGCCCCACGGCTTGCCGTGGGGTGGGC
>JAQCND010000159.1 GCA_028274765.1 Bradymonadaceae bacterium | reverse complement strand
CCGTCCATCTCGACTACGCCGCCAAACCCGCCCTCGGTGACGACTACACCTCGACATACGATACGGTCCTCGGAGAGTTCCAGATGCGACTCTTCCTGGAGCAACACCTCCGTTCGACTTCGGACGACGACGAGCCCGAGACGGAGAGTGCGATCGACGCCGCCGAAGCAGCCAAAGGATGGGATGGCGACCGACTCCGGGCCTACCACCCCGACGAGGAGGACGAGTCCCTGCTCGTGACTCACCTTTCGGCCTGGGACAGCTCGCGCGAGGCGATTGAATACTACGACGCCCTCGTCGAGGTCATGAAACGACGATTTCCCGACGCCCGTCTCCAGACCGCCCAGGGCGAACACGGTTCTTCGACCTGTTTTCACGTGTCTCGTGGCGATGACGACTCGCGGGCGTCGGAGCGCATCTACGTCGAGCGCTGGGGTGACAGCGTGCTCCATGTCGAGGGCGCCCCGACCGATCTCGACGACGCGGGCCGCGAGACGGATGCGACGACGTATCGGCTCCGCGACTACCTCTGGAGGACGGTCGAGCGAAAACCTTTCCGCGAGGTCCTCGAACAGACGCGAGCGAGGCAACCACGAGAGGCCTCGTCTACCGAAGATTCCGAATGACCGCACGCTTGTTGTCTATCTCGAGGACCATCTGATGTCTCAACTCTCCATGTTTGCGTCCGACGACTCGATCGGCGCTGTCGAGCGGTGGTGTCGCGACCACGGTATTCGATGGATCATCGGCGTCGACGAGGCAGGGCGAGGGCCTCTAGCCGGTCCAGTGTATGCGGCTGCCGTCGCGCTCGATGTAGACGAACTCGACGAGGATTGGATCGAAGCGCTCGACGATTCCAAGCAACTCGAGCCCGAGGCGCGCGAGTCACTTTTCGACACCGTCCACGAGCGAGCCCCGGCCCGAGCGATCACCTCCAGCGAGGCGAGCGAGATCGACGAAATCAACATCCTCGAAGCCACTCGCCAGGCCATGCGCTCGGCCGTTCAAACCGTCGTGGCAGCGATGGAGCATCCGCCGGGATACGTCTTTGTCGACGGCGACAATCCCATCGATATCGAGCATCGTCAGCGAACGGTTGTCGAGGGAGATGGGCGAAGCCACGCAATAGCCGCGGCGAGTATTCTCGCCAAGGTGGCGCGCGACCGTCACATGGTCGAATGCGACGAACGATGGCCCTCGTACGGGTTTGCCAGCCACAAGGGCTATCCTACGGCCTCTCATCGGGACGCACTCGAGCGCCACGGTCCCTGTCCGATCCATCGCACAAGTTTCGGCTCGGTTCCCGCCTGACTTTCGGGAAACCATCTTTCCGAGAGACCTCTGTGCGTCGTTGCTCTCCCCGTTCTCGGTCCCATCGATCCCGAACGATGGCTCGAAGCAACCGACGCTCGAGGTTCACATGCGAGAAGAGCCGCGATCTCAATCCTCGCAAGCGACGCGTTCGCCCTCCCCGTGATATTCCAAAAGCTGGTTTCGACATCCCTGGCTTGTCGGCCCGGGCCGGTCGGCGACCGACGCCTCCGATGGCCACGATAGTCGCCGATGCTTCGAGAGTTCGCTCCCGAAATGTTGAAACGCGCTCCAGATAGGGAAAAGCAAGTGGAGAGCTGATATCAAAACCGTCTGCTCTTCATCAGACCAGACCGGCTGGCAACCGGCGCTTCCGGAGGCCACTCGTACTGGAGCGAGGGGCGTCAGGGCGTTCCAAGCCCGCGGCCGAAGTGTTGAAACGCGGTCTAGAGGGCGTCGGAGTCGTCGAGCAGGACGAAGTGGACGCGTCCCACGGCATTGTCGAAGACCGAATAAAATCTCGAGGCGAGGTCGTCGGAGTGAGCCGAGTGCGGATCGGTGATCCAGATCGTATCGATCCGATTGTCCAGCGTGACCGACGTCAGATGGAGGGCGAGGGCCAGCGCAGAGGCGAGCACTTCGGTTTGCTCCGGGTGGGTCTGTCGCCAGCGCTCGAATTGACGGCGATTTTCGCCCTCGAGGGTGGGCTCGCCGGACTCGGCCAGATCCACCGTTTGAAAGGGCTCGCCGAGCAGGTGACCAGCGATCTTCTGCCAGATGTTGCGCGGCTCGCGGCCGAGCGCTCCGTCGTACCAGAGGTCGAGTTTCGAGGCGATCGTCTGGAGGCGTTCGAACGACTCGGCGCCGGTTCTCGACGATTCGGATCCCTCTCCGAGTCCTGAGCTCGACGACAGGCTTTCGTTTTGGCGTTCGAGTGCCTCTCGCACCACGTCGGGCTCGTAGCCGAGCGAGCTGAACTGCATCTCGATCTGATAGCGATCTGGCACGTGGTCCGGCAGAGACTCGCGTCTGCGCTCGAGTTCGTCGCGCTCCACCTCGAGGGGCTCGAGACGCTCCTTGGTGTCGATGAACTCTGGATCGTTGCGGTACTCTCGGACGACCTTCTGTTGGGACTCGACGACGGATTCGAGCTGCTGGACGCGCCGATGTTTCTCGAGCAACTCTACCTCGTCCTCGGCCCCCGCATGGACGATGAGATGATCGATGTTCTCCTGCATGTCGACTTTCTCACGACGAACTTCGCTCAGCCGTCTCCGGATCGACTCGAGGCGGAGGCGGTGGATGTTGACCGCCTCGAGATCGGTCAGATACTCGAGGATCGTCCAGGCCACCATCCCAAACCCGACGAGATCGAGCAGGACGACCCAGCGCCAGCTGTCGTGATACCAGAGACTGGCT